>DATGKG010000001.1:0-7114 GCA_035294805.1 Binataceae bacterium (SeqCode)
CCGATTTGGGGGATGAGCCAGCGCCTGCCGCGGCGCGTCGGAATCGCGAAGGCGCGCGAGATGATGCTGACCTGCCGCACCTACTCGGGCGCCGAGGCGGAGATGATGGGGCTGGCTAACGTATGCTTCCCCGACGCCAGCTTTGACAAGGATTTGCTCGCTCTATGCGACATGATCCTCGCCAATTCGTGGTTCAGTCATCGCGCGAACAAACGGCTGCTGATTGAAACCGACGGCATGCCGCTCGACGCGGGCCTATCGTACGAAGTCTACAAGAATCCCGGCGTCGGACCCGACATGCGCGACCGCATCACCGCATTCAACAACAAGACCGCGAAGAAGGTTTCCTGAAATAAAATGGACGCGGACCTAAGGTGTCCGCGTCCATCATTAGATCTGCCTAATACCGGAAAAGACTCTCGCTCAAACCTCCAATTTGTAGGCTTTTGCGACGTTCTCGCCGAGGATGGCACGGCGCCCCGATTCCTTCATCGGGGCGATGAGGCCGCGCAACTCCTCCAGATAATTTCCCGGATGATCCGGATGCGGGTAGTCGCTCGCCCAGAAAAATTTGTTCTCGCCCACCAGCTCCATCATCGCGGCGATGGTGCGCTCGTCTGGATCCGCCGAAATGTAGCATCGATTCTTGAAGTAGTAGGACGGCTTTTCCTGTAGCCGCACCGTCGCGCCCAGCGCGGTGCCGGTGAAGATCGCATCGGCGCGATCGAGCCAGTAGCCGATCCATCCGGCGCCTGATTCGAGCACGATCAGCTTCAGCTTCGGGAAGCGATCGAACACGCCAAATTGGAAGAAGGTGGCCAGCGCATGCTGGCAGCCCTGCGCCGCGAATAGGTCGTGGTACCATGCCGCCCAGCTGAAGTCGTCAAACCGATGATGCACGCTGAACGCCATCGGCTCGAAGGTCGGATGAATCGCCAGCGGCACATCGAGGTCCTGCGCTGCGGCGAAAACCGGATCGTGATCGGGATGTCCGTGCGGCTTGCGCGTGATGGTGAACGGCGCGACGAATGCGCCCTTGCATCCGTCCTTCACTGCGCGCTCGAACTCTTTCGCCGCGGCTTCCGGATCGCCCAACGACAGATGCGCGATCGGCACGAGGCGTCCGCCGGTGTCGCGGCAGAAATCCGCAATCCATCGATTGTACGCGCGGCAGTACGCCTGCGAGAGTTCGGGGTCGAAAAGTTCCGCCTCCCACAACAGCCCGATGGTCGGATAGAGCAGCGCCTTCGCCATGCCCTCCTTGTCGATCAGCTCGATGCGCTCCTTCGCGTCCATGGTGCCGAAGGCCGCGCCCTTCATGTAGGTCTGCTCGGGCCGGGGCCGCATCGCGCGCGCATCTTCGGGACGAATCTTCCCGCTCATCATCGCCTCGCGAAGCTGCTTCGCCTCGTTGATGTTCTTGCCCATGCCGCCGAGCGATCCGAGCACGCCGGGCTGCGTCATCTTCGCCCGATTGCGATCGATCTCGAGAAATTCGAAGCCGTCGTCACCGACGCGAATGCGCATCGCGCGTTCGCGATACTTCGGATCGATGTATGTCTCCCACAGATCCGGAGGCTCGAGGATGTGTCCGTCGGCATCGATGACCAGCGCTTCAGCAGGCATGCTTCACTCTCCTAAAATTCGCCTACAATTTGTAATGCTCAGAAAATCGCGATCGGATTGACCGGCGATCCGGTGCCGCGCTCGAGAATCAGCGGCGCCATCGAGAACATGAACTCATAGCGCGAATGCTTCTTGCACTTCTCCGCCAGCGAATCGAAGTCCGCATTGTCGATGAGATGGATACCTTGCATGACCAGCGTGCCGACGTGCACCGGCAGCATCAGCTTATCGTATCCGCTCGGCATCACGTCGCTGACGCCGTCGGAGCCGAGCACCGCGACCTTGCGATCATATAGCCATTGCAGACAGCTCGCATCGAGGCCCGGCAGTCCCTGTGCGGGATCCCATGCGCCCTTGGCTTTGCGATTCGCGGCTCGTCCGGTCCGAACCAGAAGGACGTCGCCCTCTTCGACGTGAATCTTGTGATCCTTCTCCGCGGCGTCAAGGTCCTGCGGAAAGATCGCCTCGCCCTTTTCGAGCCAGTCGACTTTCTTCAGCTTGGGAATGTCGAGCAGCACGCCGCGGCTGATGACGCCGGTGCGAGTCACATCAATCGGGCATTTGCGCGCGCCATGTGAACCGACCTCACTCGCATCGAAGCCGTTGTACATCTTCTTTTCCCAGAACACGTGACAGAGCGCGTCGATGTGAGTGGTCGCCATCCCATGAAACGAGATCGCGAAGTAGTCGCCCGAGTAGGGCAGCGGCGTATGATGCGCGTCGTGCCCGGACTGCACCATAAGATGCGTGACCGGCGTGGGATTGTCGGCCGCGGGAGTGACCGGCAGCGGGAGCGCGCACGATGCGGTCTCGCCTGACTGTACTAGCTTGCCGGCGCGCGCGACCTGTTTTTCGGTGATGTAATTCAGGGCGCCGCGCTGGTCCTCCTTGCCCCACTTCCCCCAGTTGTTGCACTTCTCGAATAGCCCTTTGATATCGGCAGACGTGAGCCGCTGAGCCATGGTAATCTCCTTTGAAGGATCGATTTTTCCGTATAGCACGAACCGCGCGAGGCGCGACAACTGGGAAAAAACCAATTTACTGAACGATCGGTTTGTGACAGTGGGAAACTTCGATATTGGTCAGGCGCGCACCTATCACGAGATCACGAAGCACTCGTATACCAGCGTGCGCGCAGGCGCGTATCAGCTCGACTGGGATAATCGTCCTGGCCCCTACAAGATTTACCCCGAAGCGGGCAGCATGGCACTGCCGCGCGATATCGAGTTGCCCTCGATGGCGACGCTGCAGGCGATCGCGTCGCCGGCTGACGGTCACAATGATCTCGACCTCGCGACACTGACGCGTATCCTCTTCTGCGCCAACGGTTTGACGCGTCAGCGCAAGATCGGCGGGGAGGATTATCACTTCCGCGCGGCGGCGTCGGCTGGCGCACTTTATCCGATCGAGACTTACATCGCCGCGGCCGACATCGGCGAATTGGAGACGGGCCTGTATCATTACTCGCCCGCGGACCTGAAAGTGCGAGGTCTTCGGCGCGGCGATTGGCGCGAGGTCATCGCGCGCGCGACGGCGGAACGTCCCTCGATCGCGAATGCGCGCGCGATTCTCATTCTGAGCGCGATGTTCTGGCGCAGCACGTGGAAGTATCGCGCCCGAGCCTATCGCTACTGTTTCTGGGACGCGGGCACAATCCTCGCGAATCTGCTCGCGGCGGCCGCGGCTGAAGGAATCCGCGCCGAGGTCGTAACGGCCTTCGTCGATGCGGAAATCGAAACGCTGATCGGCATCGATGGCGAGCGCGAAGGCGCAATTTGTCTGGTCGCGCTCGGCTCGACCGACAAGCCAATCGCGGCGTCACCGCCGCTGACGCCGCTGGAGATGGAATCGATCGAGCTATCGAACGAGGTTGTGTACGCGTCGCTGGTCAAGGCGCATCAGGAGTCGCGTCTTGCTTCTCCCAGGGAAGTAGCGCGCGTAGCGGGCGCGGAGGTTCCGATGCTGCGTGCGGCGGTCGGCTCGCAAATCCACTTCGATACGATCGCTCCTTCCGATGCGCGCGGGTTGGGTGACACCATCCTGCGTCGCGGCTCGACGCGCGCCTTCGCGCATGAGGCGATCGGCGCCGATGAGCTGGCGACGATTCTCTCGGCGTCGAGCGGCCATCGCGATATCGATTTTCCGCGCCTCACCGATACCTACATCATCGTGAACGCGGTCGGTGATCTCGCGTCCGGCGCCTATTACTTCGATCGCGAGACGCAATCGTTCGAGCTGCTTAAGTCCGGCGACTTCCGGAAAGCCGCGGGTTATTTATGCCTCGAGCAAATGCTTGGCTATGACTGCTCGGCGCTTATCGTCTATATGGCGGACCTCGAGAACGTTCTTGTATCGCTCGGGAATCGCGGCTATCGCGACGTGCACCTCGAGGCCGGCATCCTCGCGGGCCGCGCCTATCTCGCGAGCTACGCGCTGGACCGGGGAGCGACCGGGCTGACTTTCTACGATGACGACACGACGGGGTTCTTTTCGCCCCACGCCGCCGCGAAAAGTCCATTGCTTATGGTGGCCGTAGGCGTCCCACTCTCCAGAACGAAATCCGAATGAAGATGCTGAATCTTCAAGCATCGACTCCCTCTATTCGGCTAAGAAGGCATCGTCCAGTCGGTCTAGGTTTGATGCTCGACAAATAGGCGGCTGCCCAGCTCCTGCGCATTTTGAAAAGTTGCGATCCTGCAAAACGCAACGCAATTTGTTGCATGTTGGTGGCATTCTTCTTGCGCTAAGGCCCTCGACCAAGCTGTCCCGGGTGGGAAGATCTCGTCCCGAAAAATATTGACGGCTTAGGAGGAGAAATGGCTGAGCAAGAAGCGCCAAAAATGCAAGCGACGCTCGGGCTCACGGGGGTGACCGTGAACGCCATGGCGTTGATCGCGCCGGGCGCATTCCTGTGGATCACGTTTTTTACCCAGGCGAACCAGGCGTACCCCTCCGCGACCGCGATGTGGGCCGGCATCTTCCTCGCCCTATGCCTCGCCTATGCCACCGCGATCTCGTACTCGGAACTGGCGAAACTGTATCCGGGCGCGGGCAGCTCGTATCTGTTTGCGGAGCAGGCGTTCCTCAAGACCCAGAACGCATACCGGTACGCGCGCGTCGCGAAATTCGTAATCGGCTGGTCCTCGCATCTTTACTATTGGGTCTATCCCGGCGTCATGGTCGCGACGATGGGCGTCATGATCGGATACATCGTAGGCACCTTGTCGCCCAGCTTTATGAACGCCGGAGTGCCCGGTCCGGTCTTCATGGCATTGATCGCAATCATCTTCTCGTACGTGGTCGCATACATCGCGTTCCGAGGGGTGAACGGCTCGACCGGTGTCAACGTCGCTATCAACGCGATTCAGATCGTGGCGCTGCTGTTCTTCTCGGCGCTCGCGATCTCGTATCGTTTAGGCCACCCCGAAGGATCAATGGGCCTTGCCCTCGATCCCAATGGCAACACGATTCCGGCGACGCTGCACTATGCGCTGACCGGAGATCATCCGGCGCATGCGAGTGCGCTCTCGGTAATCCTGCCGCATGGTCTCAGCAACACCATCATGCAGGCGACGGTCGCGATCCTGCTGCTGGTCGGATTTGAATCCGTCACCGCGATGGGCGAAGAAGCCAAAAACCCGAAGCGTGACATCCCGCTCGGCGTTCTGCTCTCCCTCACCATCCAGGGACTGTTCTGCTATCTGATCGAATACTTCGCGGCGAATTACTTCCTGAGCAGCGCGTACAGCCTTGCCGAAGCGAAAGGCTCCGCGGCGCCAATCGGTGACATGATGGTCATCATCGGCAACGCGTTGCTGGGCGGACACGGCCAGGCCTTCATGCTGCTGGAGGCGTTCACGGTGTTCCTAGCGCTGATCGGCACGACGCTAAGCTGCATGAACACCGGTGCGCGCGTGACCTACGCGATGGGACGTGACGAGGAAGTTCCCGAGCACTTCGGGATGCTGCACGGCGAAAACCTCACCCCGCATCGCGCGATTTGGGTACTCGCGACTATCTCCGCGGTCATCGGCGCATATGCGGCGCTGTATTACTTCGGCGGCGGCTCGGCGCCCGATGACAAGACCATTGCGACGCTCCCGCATAGCATCTGGTACAGCGTCGGGATCGGCAGCAATGCCTATCTCGCGTCGTTACCGAACGGTTTGCTGTTGGTGACGCTGCTCTCGAACTTCGGCACCTTCCTGCTCTACGGACTCACCAACATCATCTGCATCATCGCGTTTGCAGAACATCACGAGTTCTCGGGCTTCAAACATATGGTGGTGCCGATTTTCGGCGCGCTCGCGAACTTCGCGTGCCTCGCCTTCTATATCATCGGCCCGCTGATGGGTATTGGCAGCCCCAAAGAGCCGCTCATCGCGGTCGGTCTGTCGGTGATATTCGGTGCTTACGGTGCCTTCTACTTCGTGCGCAACTCGAAGCGGAAGGGTCGCAGCTCGCTGCTCGTGGCGAAACCTGTGTAACGGGAGTTATCAACTGGTACTAGACGGGGGCGATCCGCATAATGCGGTATCGCCCTCGAAATATTTCTCCTCTCGGGCTAGGGCAGGTTGGGATCTTTGGCTAAATCGGATACTGAACCGGACGTTGCGGGCGAGCCGATTCCCGAATCGTTCGAGTTGGCGATACTGTCTGATGTTGGAACCAATCGTTCCAACAACGAGGATTTCTGCGCCCATTACATCGAAGCGCCGGATGCGGTTTTGTTTGCGGTCGCCGACGGCGTCGGCGGATACGAGGGTGGCGAGGTCGCCAGTAAGATGGCGATCGAGATGACCCTGAAGGCGTACCGCGAGAGCCCGCGCGAATGGGGCGCGGGCAAGCGGCTTCATCGCGCGGTCCAGACCGCCAACATCGAAGTGTACAACTTCGCGCTCACCGTGCCCGAGCTGCGCCGGATGGCGACCACGCTGACCGCGGTCGCGGTCGAAAATGGCGTGATGAATGCCGCGCATATCGGCGATTGCCGGCTCTACCTGCTGCGCGCGGGCAAGATCACGCAGATGAGCAAGGATCATACGGTCGTTGGCGAGCGCGTCCGCATGGGCCTCATGAGTGAAGATCGCGCCAAGAGCCATCCCGAGCGATCCGCGCTGATGCGTAGTCTCGGCCGCGAGCTGATCGCATCGCTGGATCGCATCACTATGCCGCTGCGCAAGGACGACGAGCTGATCGTGTGCAGCGACGGTCTCTACAACGTCGTCGATCCCGGCGAAATAGTGGCATTAACACGCGAGTTTTCCGCCGAAGAGGCATGCAAGAAGCTGATCCGCAACGCCAATAGTCGCGGCACTGGCGATAATCTCACGGTCGCGCTTTTCAAGCAGTTAGCCGAGACGCCCGACGTGGATCCGCCTTCCGGACTGATCGGCAGACTCAAGAACGTGTTCTCGCGCCGAGGCTAACATAACACCTGATTGATTCGGTCTTCGCGCGGATGTTAAGGTCCGCGCCCATGCGCCCA
>DATGKG010000002.1:0-7366 GCA_035294805.1 Binataceae bacterium (SeqCode)
TCCTGCTGAACCTTCTCAACCGAATATTGCTCCATCCGCGAAAGATAGACGTCCTCGATAAAATTGGTGAAGAGCGGCACGAACTCGGCGCGCTGCTGCTCGGAAAAATCGCGCCAATGAAGGCCGACCGCGGTGCGCGCCATCTTCTGAAAATCGAAATGCGCCTCGCCGAGCGCGCGCAGCTTCTTCTCGCGATCGGCGGGCGCGATGCTTTTATCCTTGAAAACCGCCATCGCCTGATCGATGACCGTCTGCACCGACGCGATGGGGCTGTTGGACGCGGCGCGAACTGCCGCGCTCATCGAGAGCAGTAGCAGCATCGCGAGAAAGTGTTTCCGATTGCGCATCACGAGAATCTTAGCCGCCGCCGCGCGCGACCGCGATGCTTGCTTTCCTGCCACGGCACCGCATAATGCGCGGCATCTCGATGCGTACAGTCTTTCATCAGATTTTCATAATGACCGCGATCGCACTGATCGCGTTCGCCGCGCCGGTGCGCGCTCAGGTCCCGGAAAAGGAACAACATAACGCCGACGCGCTGGAAAAACTCGCGCGGCAGGAATTCGGCGATCTGAGTGCCGCCGAACGCGTCTTCGTGCGCGGTGCGGCATCGCGTGAGGTGCGATGGGTCGGCGCCAGCGACAATCCCGACGACGCCTCGAATGACCTCAGCAAGAGCGAAAAGTGGGGTCCCGAGCGATCGATCCGTGCCGGACTCTTCGCATGGCTGGTCGCCCATCCCGAAGCTGCGCCATTCATCCACCCGAGCGGCCCCGGCATCGCGGGCGCGAAGATCGTCGGCAAGCTCGATTTATCATATGCCGATGTCGCGCGGCCGCTCACGCTGATCCGATGCGCAATTCCCGACGGAATCGATTTTTCAAATGCATCGCTCGCGGGCATCGAGCTGCGCAACAGCCTCACCGGTCCGATCATGGGCGACTTCTCGCGCATCAAGGGCGATCTCGCGCTGCACTTCGGACATTACGGCGCGCTGAGCATCTTTCGCGCGGTCATCGGCGGCGACCTGGATTGCAGCGCCGCCGACTTCACCGGCGGCGGCGTCACCGACACGATCTCCGCGCAGGAGTCTTCGATCGGAGGCGACGCCAGCTTCGTACAGAATTTTACGACCGACGGCGTTTTGTACTTTCGTCTCGCACGCATCGGACGCTCGCTCAGCTTCAATCATGCGCGCTTCGTCGGCACCGGCGAGACCGGCCTCGATGCCGAGCGCGCGGCGGTGTCGGGCGCGCTCTACTGGGTCGATATCGCACATACGCCGCAGACCAAACTCGACCTCGAGAACGCGAGCGTTGCATCGCTATTCGACGATCGCATGAGCTGGCCCGCCGCCGGCAACCTCAATCTTAACGGATTTTCCTACAGCGAGTTTGGCGGCGACAGCCCGGCTGATTCCGCCGATCGTCTTCAATGGCTTGCGCTGCAGCCGAGCGGATATCGTCCGCAACCATACACGCTACTCGCCAAGGCGCTGAAGCAGAGCGGGCGGACCGAAGGCGAAATCGAAGTGCTGATCGCACAGCGCATCGCGCAGCGCCGCTCCGGCAATATGTCGTTCACCTCGCGCGCCTGGAACCTCTTGCTGCAGGCGACCATCGGCTATGGATATCGTCCGCTGCGCGCGCTCTGGTGGATCGGCGGATTCGTACTGCTGGGCGCAATCCTGTTCGGGTGGGGTTATCGCGTAGGCGTGATGACACCGAGCGAGCCCGAGGCCTACGCGGCATTCGCGAGTGGGGGCCGCCCACCGGTGCACTATCCGCACTTCAGCGCCTTGGTCTACTCACTGGAGAATTTTCTGCCCGTCGTCGATCTCCACATGGGAAATTATTGGCGTCCCAACGTGCGCGAGCGCGTCGTGATGGATCCTGCGAGCGGCGAATGGATGACGGAAAAAGCGAATTACATCGGCCGGCTGCTCCGGTGCTATTTGTGGTTCCATATCATCGCGGGATGGACGCTCACTCCGCTGATGTTCGCCGGCCTCTCCGGTCTGATTCGAGTGGAATAGTGCCGCATCGAAGCATCGTCGCGCGATCGGATAAGATATTTGCGGATGACGAATTCAGAAATCGCAAAGTATCTCGCCGAGATCGCCGACATGATGGAGCTGTGCGGCGACAATTTTTTTCACGTGCGCGCCTATCGCAACGCCTCGCGCGCGATTCTCGATTATCCGGGAAATTTCTCGAAGCTGACCATTCAGCAGATGGAGAAGGTGCCCGACATCGGCAAGGGTATCTCATCGAAAGTCGACACGCTCATCAAAACCGGCGAGCTCTCGATTTATCAGGAACTGCGCAGGAAGGTGCCGCCCGCGCTGATGGAAGTGATGCGGATGCCCGCACTCGGACCCAAGCGCGTCAAGCAACTTCACGACGAACTCGGAATCGGCAGCCTCGACGATTTGAGAAACGCGCTCGAGGCCGGAGCGCTTCGCACCATTCGCGGCTTCGGTCCGAAGATGGAGGAAAGCATTCGCAAGGCGCTCGAGCGCCGCACCGTCGTCACCACCAAGCGATGGCTCTACGCAGAGGCTGCGATCGAAGTCGAACGCCTGCTGAGTTATCTGGGCGAATGTCCAGGCGTCACGAGGGTCGAAGTGGCGGGAAGCTTCCGCCGTAGGCGCGACACCGTCGGCGATCTCGACCTGCTCGCGATTTCGTCGGACCCGGCGCAGGTGATGAAGCGTCTCACGGAATACTCAAAAGTCGCGCACGTCGGCGGCGTCGGTGACACCAAGACCACCGTGATTCTCCACGACGGCTTGCAAGTCGACCTGCGCGTATTGCGCGAGGAGAGCTATGGCGCCGCGATGATCTACTTCACGGGTTCGAAGGATCATTGCGTGCACATCCGGCGCATCGCCCAGCGCATGGAGCTGTCGCTCAATGAGTATGGACTTTTTCGCGGAAGCGAATCGATCGCCGCGCGCACCGAGGAAGATGTCTATCGCGCGCTCGGCCTCGATTGGATTCCGCCAGAGCTGCGCGAGGATCGCGGCGAAGTACAGGCCGCGATGGAGCACAAGCTGCCGCATCTCATCGCACGCGAAGATCTTCGCGGCGATCTCCATTCGCATTCCACCTACACCGACGGGCGCGCCTCGATCGAGGAGATGGCGCGTGCGGCAGATCGCGCGGGCCTCGAATATGTCGCGGTGACGGATCATTCGCAGCGGCTCGCGATGGTGAACGGTCTGACGCCCGAGCGGTTGCGGGAGCAATGGCATGAGATCGAGGATGTGCAGTCGCGCGTCAAAGTGAAGCTGTTACGCGGGATCGAGGTCGACATAATGGAAGATGGTTCG
This sequence comes from Binataceae bacterium (SeqCode), assembly GCA_035294805.1. Taxonomy (GTDB): domain Bacteria; phylum Desulfobacterota; class Binatia; order Binatales; family Binataceae; genus DATGKG01. The sequence continues at coordinate 3,335 of DATGKG010000002.1, forward strand.
CTCGATCTGCCGGACGATATTCTCGCGGAACTCGATTGGGTGGTCGCGTCAGTTCATTACAAGCTCCGCCAGTCGCATGACGAACTGACGCGCCGGCTGGTCAAGGCGATTCAGAATCCTAACGTCGATGTCATCGGTCATCCGACCGGACGCATCCTGATCGACAAGCGCGAGCCGAGCCGGTTTGATTTTCATGAGGTGGCGCACGCCGCCGCCGGCGAAGGATGCGCGCTCGAGGTCAATTCGCAATCGCAGCGGCTCGACCTCATCGACACCAACTGCATGGCGGCCAAACAGGCGGGCGTGAAGCTGGTGATTTCGAGCGATTCGCATTCGCCCAAGGGTTTCGGATTGTTACAGTTTGGCGTCAATCAGGCGCGCCGCGGATGGATCGAGCCTGGCGATGTGCTCAACACGAGACCCCTCAAGGATCTCCGCCAACGTTGAAACCTGAATTCGCGACCGAGGAAATTCGCGAGCTGACGCCGCGGGCGATAGCGATCGGAATCGCGCTTGCGGTAATCCTCGGTGCGGCGAACGCGTATCTCGGCCTCTATGCCGGCCTGACGGTCTCCGCGAGCATTCCAGCCGCGGTGGTCTCGATGGCGATTCTGCGCGTGCTCGGTGGCGCGACGATCCTCGAAAACAACGTCGCCCAAACCGTCGCGTCGGCGGGTGAAGCAGTCGCCGCCGGCGCAATCTTCACGTTCCCCGCGCTGGTGATTCTCGGATGGAAAGGCGACCTGCCGTATCTCGATGTGACCGCGCTATGCCTCGCGGGCGGCACGATGGGCAGCCTGCTGGTGGTGTTTTTGCGCCGCGCGTACATCGTGGAGGAAAAATTGCCTTTTCCCGAGGGCGTCGCCTGCGCCGAGGTCCTGCGCGCCGGCGCGACCACCGCTAACGCGGCACCGCTGCTCTATGGCGGCATCCTGTCCGCGCTGCTGAAAACCTCGCAGGATATCATGGGATTCATTCCCGGAATGTTCTCCGGCGCGCGATGGATCGGCGGCGCCGCGCTCGCAGGCTCTTTCGACGTCTCAACCGCGCTGCTCGGCGTCGGCTACATCGTCGGTGTTCGGATCGCGATGCTGGTTTTTCTGGGCGGCGCGATCGCGTGGTTGGTCGCGGTTCCGATCGCGTCGGCAAATCATCCCGAACTTCACGCACTCAACGCGTATGCTGCAGCAACACAGGTCTGGAGCAACGAGGTGCGATATCTCGGCGTCGGCGCGATGCTGACCGGCGGCATCGTCACGCTATGGAGGTTGCGCAGCCGCATCGCCAACGCGCTGATAGATGGCATTCGCGTAGTGCGCGCGGGACGCACGGCGGAGGCGACCGCGCGCGAGGATACCGATCTCTCCCCGACCGCGATCGTCACCGCATCGGGACTTGCGCTCCCGGTGATCTTCGCACTGTGCATGGTGCTCACGGGCAGCATCGCGCTTAGCCTCGCGATGGCGCTCGTCCTCGCGATTGTGGGATTTTTCGCGACCGCGGTGGCCGGCTATTTGAGTGGGCTCGTCGGCGCATCCAACAATCCGGTTTCCGGTGTGACTGTGATCGTCCTGCTGGTGTTGGCATTGGCGCTGAAGGGTTTGGGGGTTGCGCCGGGAGTCGGGCCACGCCTCGCGATCATGTCAGGCGCGGTCGTTTGTACCGCCGCCGCGATGGCGGGCGACTCGATGCACGATCTGGCGACCGGATATTTCGTCGGCGCCACGCCGCGCTCACTCGAAATCGCGGTGCTGCTTGGCGCGATCGCTTCGGCATTCGTGGTCGCGCCGGTACTTAATCTTTTGCTGAACGCATACGGCATCGTGGGGACTGCGGGTGCGAAGGCAAACGCGCTCGCCGCGCCGCAGGCCTTCCTGATGGCGAAAGTCACCCAGGGGGTTTTCAGCGGCGGGCTTCGATGGGGCACGATCGCAATCGGCGCCGGCCTCGCCGCAATGCTCGCGCTGATCGATGACCAACTGGAGCGGCGCGGCAGCTCGTGGCGGACGCCGATCATGCCGGTCGCGATCGGACTCTACCTGCCGTTCGGACTAAGCGTCGCCATTTTTGTCGGCTCGCTGGCAAGCATTGGCACCTCGCGCGAGGAGGGCGGCTCGGGAATTCTTTTCGCAGCCGGACTCGTCGCGGGCGAGGCGCTGATGGGCGTCGCGAGCGGCGCGCTGGTTACGGCCGGCGTGCATCTGCCACTCTTCTGAACGTCGGAGCATGCGAATGTCGAAATCGATCACCATCATGATTGCCGCCCTCCTGATTGCGACCTTCACCGCGACCGGAGGCGCGTGGCCGCTCGATGAACCGGTTGCCGCGCCCGACAGCGGACGCACGGAAGTGATCGTCTTTACGCCTGCGGCGCCGAACGCTCCGACGCGCGACGGCTATTGTTGGACGCCTTCGATCGCGGTGCATCGCGCCGGCGCGTGGCGATGCATGATCGGCAACGCCATCCAGGATCCATGTTTCACCACGCCCGAGTCTTCGGAGGCGGTGATCTGCGGCGCGAACCCGGCCACCTCGGACGGTGGCTTTCTAATGCGGCTCACAAAGCCGCTCCCTGCAGTCGTCCCCACATCTTCAGGACAACCGTCGCCGTGGATAGTGCAAGTCGCAGTGGGCCAAGGCCCCGAAGCCGGTCCCTATGCGATGCCGCCGCACAAGACCTACTGCTCGCGAGCGACTGGAACCATGCCGATCGTCGACGGTCTCGCGTTGCCATACCTATGTTGGGAGGCGAATGTCGAATCGAAGCCGAAGCTTGGCGATACCCAGATGGGACTGCTCGGCGATTTCAATGTCATCGGGCGCGTATGGACGGTGACGAAGATCAGTTTCATCGCGAATCCGAACAGCGGTCCCAATCAGCCGCCATTCAAGATGACAGACCGCAAACTCGTCGCGCTGGAGAAAGTCTGGGAGTGAAGGTTGAAGTCAGCGATGTTGCCGCAACTGGCGCTGCGTCATCATCCAGCGTAGTTGTGCTGCGCCTCGCTCGACGCGATCGGGAAACTCCAGCGCGATCACCCCGCCCTGCTTCAGCTTGATTCCCGCCGATTCGGACGAGCCCGTCAACATCAGTGAGGCCAAGCGCGACAGCGTCGGCTCGTGACCTACGACCAGCACGCTCTCGGGTAACTTGAGCTTGACGATGGCTTCGAGCAGGCCGGCGGGTGACGCGCCGGTGGACAACTCGGGCATCGCGCGCGGCTTGCTTCCACCGAGTTCGCCCGCGACGATTTCAGCGGTCTCCATCGCGCGCGTAATCGGGCTGGTGAGAATCACATTGAATGCGAGCCCCATCGCGCGCATGCCGGCTGCGGCCTTGCGGATCTTGTCGACCCCTTTGGATGTCAGCTTGCGAGCGGAGTCGTCGCCCTTAGGGGTGGGCTCTTCGGCGAGGCCGTGGCGCATGATGTACAGCATCATCGGATGAATTCTCTTTCGGATGTTGGTCGAGCGCTTTCTTGACGACCCGATTGGGATCGCTCTTCAGAAAACGCTGCCATTCCTTCAGGCCGCGGCGTTTGAGTTTATTCTCACGGCGATGAAATGCTTCGGCCAGCGCGCCGCTCGCGAACGCGACGCTGACCGGAAGCTGGCGCGAGGCGGCGAACTCCTTGATCCATGACGTCGCGACCACCGCGTCATGATGCTCGCCGACCAGGTCCTGCAAATCCTCCAGCGCTTTGAGCATCGGGCCGAGCTGCTTCTCGTCGATTGCGAGCATCATTTCGAGCGCGTAGCGCGAGGCCTTCGCGCGTTTGCGCAAACGATGCAGATCGTCGGGCGTCGGATTTTCATGCATCCTATCGCCGGCTCGCATAACCGATTTCAGCATGGGCGCAAAGAGGTCTCCGGCTACGGCGCCAAAGGCAGCATCGCCGCGAGCGGTGATCGCGATCGGCGCGGAGAGCCGCGCGATCATCGACTTGTATCGGCTGGATGAGAGCGAACGCGCGAGCGCGGCCGCGGCCCGCGCACGCCGCAAGCGAACTTCCTCGAAGAGCGGCTCCAGAT
>DATGKG010000003.1:0-4729 GCA_035294805.1 Binataceae bacterium (SeqCode)
GTTTGGAGAATTTTCCCGCGCACCTCGTTCATGATCGTATCGATATCGCGTGTGCGGTTGGGCTTGAGCCGCACCGACATATCACCGCGACTCGATTCGGTCAGGAAAAAGCCGAGCTGGGTTCCGGTGCGCACCGAGAACGCCGCGACTTCAGGCGTCGACTTCAGGATCGCTTCAATCTTCGCGAGCATCGCCAGCGTATCCTCGAGCGTACTCTGCGGCGGTGTGTTGTAGTCGAGGATGAATGCGCCTTCGTCCAGCGCGGGCAGATAGTCCGTGCCGAGCGATCGATATAACGCGTAAGCGGCGCCGACCGCCACTATCGCAAGCACGATCGCGAGCGCGGGCGCGCGCACGAACGGCCGCACCGTGGCCAGATAAGCGTCGCGAATCGAGGTAAACACTTTTCCCGCGGGTTTGGCCGCCCGGCGCATCCGCTCGAACCCGATTTCCAGCGCGGGAGTGAAGTAGATCGCGATCAGCAGCGAGATGAAGAGTCCCGCGCCGAGTGTAATCGCCAGCGCGCGGAAAAATGTTCCGGTCACGCCCGAAAGAAAGATTAGCGGCGCGAACACCAGCACCACGGTCATGGTTGAGGCGAACAGCGGCCGGCCGAGTTCCTTCAATGCGGCCCCCACGCCCTCGGCGGTTGCGCTCCCCTGCGCCCGCGCACGATGAATGCCCTCGATCATCACGATCGCGTCGTCGATGAAGAGTCCGATGCCTGCCGCGAGACCGCCCAGCGTCATCATGTTGAAGCTGAGCCCGAACGTCCTCATCACCACGAATGTGATCGCGAGCGTACACGGCACCACGATTGCCGCGATGATCGCGCTGACCAGGCTCCCCGTGAAAAGCAGTACCACCAGCACCGCCAGCGCGAGGCCCAGCGCGATCGCATCGCGCACGCTCTTGAATGATTCGGTAACTAGCGCGGCCTGATCATAAGACAGCGAGAACCGCACGTCGGGATAGCGCAGCCGCAACTCGCCCATCAGATGCTTGACCTGATTGGAGATTTCGACAGTGTTCCCGGTGGGCTGACGCGAGATGCCGACCAGCAGCGCGGGCCCATCTTCTGAAGCGGTGCGGATGTAATCCTCCAGGATTCCCACCTCGACGGTGCCGATGTCGCGCACCATCACCGGCTGCCCGCCTACGTTGGCGATCGGGACCGCCGCGACCTGCTCGGGTTGCGAAATATCGGCCGTGACGACAGTGAGCAGCATTCGATGCGAATCGATCATACGCCCGGCCGATTCGATGATGTTGGCCTTGGCGAGGCCGCTAACCACCTCGGCGGGTCCCAAATCGTGGGCGAGCAATTTCGCCGGATCGATGCGCACCACGTACTCGCGATATTTGCCGCCGATCATTTCGACGCGGTAAACGCCGGGGATCCGATGCAGACTCGGCACGATGTCGTAAAATGCGATGTCGGTGAGTTCGGGAAGCGTGCGGATCTTCGAACTCATGCTGAGGTCGACGGTGGGAAAGGTTCCGGTAGTCAAAAGCCGCGTGTCGAGCGAGGTTCCGGCCGGAAGGCGGCTGCGCACCTCGCCCAGCGCCGCGTTGAGTAACTCAAAGCTGGTGGTAGGATCGACGCCTTCGGAAAAAGTCACGTCGATCTCGGAACTGCCGCGGGTAGTGGTCGAGCGAACCAGCGAGACCCCGATAACGCCGTAGGCCGTTTCCTCGAGCGGGCGCGTTACCGTGACGATCATTTGCTCGGGCGGCAAATCGCCCGCATCCGCCATGATGATCGCGCGATTGAAGGTGATCTCTGGAAAGACCGAACTCGGAATCGAGAACGCGAGCAACACTCCAAGGATACTCAAGCCCGCCACCGCGAGTACCGCCAGAATGTAATCCGAGCGCTTCACGCTTTCCTACTTGCTCGCCTGTGCGACGCTCACCGAAAGCCCGTCGGATAGCGCGTAGCCGCCTGAGGTGATAACCAGATCGCCCGCTGCAAGGCCCGACGTCGCCTGCATCCGGTCCTGGCCGCGGATTCCAATCGTGACCGGCACTCGATGCGCGCGGCCATCGGTGCCGACAATAAAGACGTGAAAGTTACCGTTGTCATTCTGAAACAGCGCCGCCGCAGGAATCACGATCGCGTCGGGCACCGTGCGAGTGATCACAATCGCTTCGGCGGGCGCTCCGGCTTCGACGATCCGTTCGGGTCCGGTGAACTCGATGCGCACCGCTGAGGTCGCGCTGCCGGGGTTGAAATTCGGCAGAATTGCAGCCACGCGTGCGGGCATGTCGACGTTGGGTTTGAGTGGAGATTTCACCATCGCGGGCATCCCGACGCTGATCAAATGCACATCCTCGGCAGGTACCGCCGTATCCACATAGACGCTTCGAGGATCGACCAGGTCCGCGATCGGATCGAGATAGGCCACCACCTGTCCGCTGCTGACCGGCGGCGCTGACACCACGCCGCTTTCGGCCGCGACGACGGGAATTCCACTGTCGTGGCCGTACTTGCTCACCGACTTTTCAAGTGAAGCGGCATCCTGCGGGTCGATTTTCTTTGCGACCTGAAGTCCCTGGCGCGCCGCCTCCACTTCGAGGCTCAGGACGTGCGCCACCGTTTGTCCTTTGCGGACCGTGTCGCCGATTTTGAGATTCATTCCGAGCACGCGACCGGCGACTGGCGCGCGCAGGATAACGTGATGCATCGCGGTGGTCGTGCCGAGCAGGCGCAGCGTCTGCTGCATCGGTGCGATGGTCGCCTTTGCGGCGCTCACCGCAAGCGTAGGAGCGGAGGTCTCGGGCGGCGGCGAATCATCGGAGTCGGCGCCGCGGCATCCGATAGTTGTGGTCGCGGCGAGTATCAGCGCAAAGATCCAGCGCGCCCAATTGTAAGACGAATTTTTCATTGAGTGGGGCCGAAGAGCTGGGCGGCTTGCGCGGCGGCCAAGCGCGCGGCGAAGTCCTGTTGGATGTGAGTGATGCGCAGGTTTTCCGCTTGCTCGTATGCGTCGAGAACTTCGAGCAACGTGGCGGTTCCGCCGCCGAGGAAGCGGGTCCAGGTCAACGCGAAGGCATCGTCGGCATTGGGCTGAGCGCGTGCGAGGATCGCGAGCGAATCGAGCGCGCGCTGGTAGTGCAGCCGCGCGTCCTCAAGCTGTCGCTGCAGGGAATATTCGATGGAGCGCGCCTGCGCCTGCGCTTGCATCAGTTTGGCCTTGGCCTGATCGATGTGCGCGGTAATCAAGCCGCCCTGAAAAATCGGCATCGTGATTAATCCGTCGTACGATGCGCCGGCATGCTGCTCGAAGGTGCTATACGGATCGACTCCGAGTGCTCCGGCGGTCAGCGCGATTTGCGCCGTCGGGTAGCGTTCGGCCTGCGCCGCTTGAACCTCCATTTTCGCGGACTCGATTTGGCGCATCGCGGCGAGCATCGCCGGCGAGTGGAGAAGTTGACCTTCAGGCATCGGCGGAATCTCGCCAGGTTCCGCGATATCGAAATCATAGCGGGTGAAGTTGCCGATCATCGATCCGAGCACTATTGCGGCATTCATCTGATCGTTGCGGGCGTCGGATAGCGCGAGTTCCGCGCTATCGCGCACGGTGCGGGCCTTGAGGCTGTCATTCTCGATAGCGCGCCCACTGCGCGTCAGGCGATCGATTGTATCTACATATCGCGCGAGGCGCTCGACGTTGGCTTGGGTCTCGATTACCGCGTGTTTGGCGCGCATCAGATCGAAGTATGCGACGGTCGTATCGAAAATTATCTGCGCGCGGGTGGCGGAGAGCCCCAGCCGCGCCGCCTCCGCCGCATAGCGCGCCGCGCGCACCCGCGACATCCGGCGTCCGAAATCGACCGCGGTATAATCGAGCTCCAGTTGCGCTCTGGTCAGACCGCGATTGGTGACCACTATGTCGTAGCCGGGCGCTTGATTGTACTCACCGCTCGCCGTGATCGAAGGGTACAGCGGGGCGCGCATTTCGCGGATCGTTGCTTCGCTCAGGTCACTGGCCGCGAGGGAAGCCTCGAGCGACGGCGCGAAGCGCAGCGCGCGATCGATCGCATCGCGCAGCGTGAGTTGCTGGGCGTGGGCGGACGGCACGATGAAAAGGAGCATCGCCGCAGCGGCGATTAAAAGTCGCGCCATGGGAGCAGATCGAACGAATCTGGCAGAAGCCACATGCGCCTCCTTACGAGAAAACGTCAAGCAGATGATACGTAAAGAGCGTGGCGTGCGGTACGAGCACGAGTCACCGACATTTGCCGTCATCCTGACGCCGCGAAGCCCGATGCCGAGGTCGCCATCCTATCCGTTGAAACTCTCATTCGTCGTCAGCGAGCTTCTGAGAAGCACGGACTTTAATCTGTGGTAAGTTGGCGCGCTGCACTTACTGATATTGCCCAATGAATAGGCAGGTTTGCGAAGGTCGAATCCGTGCTATCATAACCACATGGCGTCCCGGCGGGGGCGCCAATCGACGTTTATGGAGGCTGATGATCGCGAGCATCGCGAAAATGCAAAAACAAACCCATTAAATGCCCAACTTCAAAGGACTTTTTCCTTGCAAGGCTGGAAGCGAACTGCACAGTTTGTGGGCGCATCAAGCATCCAAAAAACGTGAAAAACAAAGCCATTGTGCGGCCTGTCGCCGGGCACGGCAGCATCGACAATCGCAAAAACGAACCCATTGGACGCAAGTTGCCCGAACCCTTATTGACGTAGAGTCGATATAAATCGACATAGTGT
>DATGKG010000004.1:0-15041 GCA_035294805.1 Binataceae bacterium (SeqCode)
TGTCGCGCCTCGGTGAACTCGATGAGCATCGATTCCGGGATGATCGCGGCGGCATCGGTGCCGATATTTGCTACAGCTTGTAGCAACCGCTCGCGTTCCTGATCGGTCGCGCCCGCGCCATATTTTCCGACTCGCAGCGGCTGTCCGTAGACCTCGGCGAAGGTGACCCAATCCTTAAGGACGTAATTCTTGAAGAGATAAACCCATCCGGCGGCGCGCGCGAGGCCGCCGCGAATCGGCAGTCCCGCTTTCGCTCGCGCGACGTGCACGATGAATTTGTACGGCAGCAGCGGCTCCGTCATCGGCTGCATACCGCCGCGCAGCGTCGCCGACAACCCGCTTCCTTTAAAGTGCGATCCGCTTACCGTCGCAGCTCCAGCGGTCGTGAACTGCGGTCCCTCGCCCTTCATGCTCCGCAGCAGCAGCTCTTCACCCGAGATCCAGTCGAACATGAACCAGCGCGGATCGCGCCATCTGAGCCGGCGCGGAAACCATTCCCGTTCCGAACTGTCCCACACGATCTCAGTGGCGGAGAAGCCTTTTCCGATCGCGTCGAGAATATCGACCATCGCGCTCGCAAGATCGATGGCATCGCTCGCGAGCATCGCGCGCACCATCTCGGCCGCGCGCAGATCGTCCTTCGCGCTCGAAGCGGCCCGCACCTCCAGGTCGAGGTCGCTGACCGTCTGCTTGCGCGTGCCGAGCACCGCGAGGTAGTGCAGGTCCTTTTCTTCCATCTCTTCGGCGAGTTCGAGGTACAAAAATGGATCGCCGAACTCCGCCTCGCGCAGAATCTGCGTCAGCCGCTCGGGAGTAAGCCCGACCGACGGATGCATCGAAGAATAGATGTTGCGGATCCCGCTGATGGTGGGCGCAGCCTGCTCCTCCCGCAGCCGCGAAACGTCAACCTCGCGTCCGAATGCATCGTAGAGTGTCATGGCAATATCCTTTGCGGCACCGCCGCCTCGCTATGCATGCGCGCTAAAACCATGTCGCCGTAGGCTTTTCATCCTTACGGTCGGATTCGCCTACTTTCAGAAACCATTCGCCGTCGCATCGATGACACGGCTGCGGCATCTGCGCGATCGAGAGAGTGAACTCGTGTCCACACTGTTCGCATTTCCATTTCCAAAAGTTCTTCATTGTAGACCTAACCCCTAATCCCGTCCCCTAAAGTGGAAGCGGGAACAGACAGAGCGACGGAACGACTCGACGATCATTTTCACTTCACTCACTTCTCTTTCTTCTCCCCTTCCCCTTCAGGGGAAGGGGTTGGAGGTTAGGTCTCTTCGGGACTAGGGGTTAGTTCTCATCACCACGCACCCTCCCCAAACCTCAGCCGCCCATCGCGCGCGAAAATCGAATCCTCATCCGGCGGAGGTCCCCATGGATCGCGCCGGCGCAAGGCCGGCCCCGATACCGACCGATAGTTGATTTCTCCTACATCCTGGCGCGAGGCGAAGTAGGCCAGCGCCGCCGCGATCGCGCTGTCGCCGTGGCGCGATTTGTGATCGCTGCCGCGCATCCGCCGATCCCCGACTTGCGCGATGCCGCGTTCGACCACCAGCGCGCGATGGTCGAGTAGAATGTCGGCGTCGCGAGGAATCGCGATGGTGCCGTCCTCAAACGCGGCCTTGAAGCGCGGCATCTGCTCCCGGTACCACTCGGTCGAAAGCATCACCTGCGCGATGCGCGATCCGTAGCGTTGGCGCGCAGTCTCCGCGAGGTACTGCCCGTTGCCGCGCGCATCCATCGCGCCCGCGATCAGTCGCGGCAGCCGATCGGCTATATAGAAGAGGATCTGCTCCTGCTGGCGAAACGGGATGTTGCGCAACTCGACGACGAACGGCGTGCGGCGGTGCAAGTCGCGCATGATCTGCATCGGCCAGATCACCGTCAGATCGCCCAACCGTCCGAAGTCCTCGCCGAAGCAAGTCGCCAGCGCGGGATCGAGGCCCGCCAGCACCGGCGCCAGATGATCCTCCAGAAACGCCGCGGTCTCCGCGCGCCGAATTTCTTCCGAGCGCTCGGCGAACTCCGCCGGCATCTCCCATCTGATCACCGGCACCCCGGCCTCCATCCGCGCCTCGATCAACACCGACGAAAGGAACGCGCCACTCGACGCGCGCGGGATGCAATGCAATTCCTCGTCGGCGTTGTCGCCGTAGAAATCCTCCAATTCGCGCACCCACGCGGCCTCGCTCTCCGGCGACCATTCGCGACTCAGGTGCGAGGCGATCCTCTTATACAGACCCTGCGCGACCGCCTCCTCCAGTGGGATGCGATGCAGCGAATAGGGCCGGCGTCCGGCGCGGATGTCTCCTACTAGTTCATTGAACGCGCTGTCCGCGCCATTATGGGTTGAGATCACGCGCACCGACCCGCCCCACATGGTGAACGCGAGCGCGGCTTTCAAAAGTCCCGGCAGGTCATCGTGAAAAGCGGCCTCATCGATCACGGCGCATCCCTGCTTGCCGCGCAGATTCGACGGGCGCGACGAAAGCGCGACAATTTTGTGTCCCGAGGCGAAACGAATTCGATACGCGAGAATGTCGCGCGTTTTGTCTTCGACCGCGATTTCCTCGATGCGCCGCGCGACGCGATCGAATTCGCGCGCCCAGTGAGCGGCCGTCTCGACGAACTCCAGCGCCATGTCCTTGTTGTAACCGATGTACCAGGTGTCGACGCCGTGCTTGCTCGCAGCAGCAAGCGCACGATCGGCGGCCTCGCACCAGGTGATACCGACGCGGCGCGATTTTTCGCATACCTTGACCTGCGCGCGGTCGGAGATCCATTGGCGCTGATAGGGAAGCAGCATCGCGAGTCCGTCTTTCATCGCGCGCGCCTCATACTTTGATCTCCATCAGCGCGTCGCGGATCGTCTTTTCCACTTCGGGAGAGAGACCCGCCTCAGAGGCTATTTTCGTGACCTTTTGATCAGCTATCTTGACGAGCTGAGCGACCTTTATTTGCCGGTCCAGATCCCATTTATCGGTGTCCATCACATGCCGGCCGATCATTGCGGTATTTCTCACCAGCGCACTCAGCGCACTAACCGCGGCCGAGTGCGGCCTTCGTGGCGAAAGGTCCCCTTCCGATGGTTCGCCCTGGTGTGCCGCTCCGGTCTTTTGCTGATGACGGTGGCGGGTCTTCATCACCTTGGCCGAGCGCGAATTCGCTTTGCCCGCGCGGTCAAAAGCTTCAATGACCGTATTCATCTGAATCAGCATGTCGTACAGCTTGGTCTGGACGAGGGTCGTGAGAGCGCGATTGATCTCCTCGTTGTCGCCGCCGGTCGCCTCGACGATCGCACGCGCCTCGCTAGTCGCGTACTTGACTCCCAGCAGTTCCAGATCGAGACGCTTCTTGCGGTATTGCAGTGAGCTCGGCCCGATGCGGGTCGCGTGTTCGTCCTCGAGCCATTCCGAAACCGCTCGGCAGCTGTTGCCCGAATCCGCCAGTCTCCGATCAACCTCGGCGCGCAGCTCCTCCGGCAGCTGAGCGAGCTTGTTCCGGCTGGGGTCGCGGTAGGACTTCCCTTCTTTGGTGACGCGAACCGGCAGTGCCTGCTGCGTGTCAACCACTTCTGGTTTGCGAGCGTCGCCCATACGACTCACCAGTACTTGCGCGGACGCGCGACGCCCGCAGGAGCTTTCGCGGTGTACTCAACCACATCGACGCCCTGCGCGGTCAGTTTGGCGAACCAGATGTCGCAATCCTCGCCCTCCAGTTCCAGCAGCCCGAGATCGTGCAGATAGCTGAGTTCGCGGCGCAACTGGTTGAGCGAAAGCGCGATCTTGAGGTCGGTCAGCACGCGCCATACGATCTGCTCGGAGACCGCGATGGGACGGCCGGCGTCCACCACGCGCAAAATCCGCCAGCGCGCTTCCTCGCGCTGCCGCTGTTCGAGATCCAATCCGTCAGACATAGAGTTTTTCCTTTATCGGTCCGATTTCCTCGCGCATCTCGTCGCGCAATGCGTCCATTTTCGCGTCCAGCGTGGCGGAAAATCTGATCCAGTCCTCGCGTCGCACGTATTCGATCGGAAGCAGCACGCGCAGTTCGTAGATCGCACGCTCGAGTTGCGACCAGCGCTCGTCGTCGCGACTGGCGAGCCGCTGATGCCGTTCGAACATCGCGTGCAGCGCCGCCAGATTAATTCCGGCGAACGTCACCAGTACCGATGCGAATGTCGCTACCGCTTCCCAATTCATTGCGTTCTCTGGTCCAGGCTGCGCCCGGCTCCGGTTCGGTGCTGCGTTTGATGGTGCACGCGCCGGCCATTGCGAGCAGCACCACCGCAAGGCCGCGCCCGTACGCGTCGGCATCACCGGGCCCGAACTGCCGCGCGATCGCGACCTGCACACACCAAAACACGATGTAGGCAAATGCTCCCAGTACACCGACTACTCGCGCAGCGTCGTAAGTGAGGTTGTCCTTGCCGGTGAAAACGTCATTCAAAAGCTTCAATCATTGTTACCTCATTCATTAATCAGTCGAGTCGAGTGATTAATCGGACCAGGTATTCGCGATCGGTAATGCCCGGCCGCTGCGCCTCTTCGAAATGAGGCAAGAGGGGGGTGGGGCCAGCGGCGAAATCACCAACACCGCCGGCCCCCAGGCGCGAGCCCGCTCTGCGTCGCGCCTCGTCATCAACATTCAAAGCCGTCATTCGGTAGCGCTCCCGTTGCCTGCGTTTACCTTAGTAGGAGGCACCGGATCGCCGAGCGGCGCAGTACACCCCTCGATCGCGAAATCGCGCTGGCGCACAGCGCCCTTCAGAATCGCAACGGTCGCCGCGTAGGTGCGGATAGTATCGGCGGGAGCGGAATCCGGCTTCAACGTCGAGAGCGGAAGCGAGGGCCGGTCGAGTTTTCCTACCTGACAGTAGACCGGCGTCGCGACCGGCACCTTGACCTCGACCGGAGTTTCGATCGGCGGCGGCGCAGTCGTGCATCCGGAGATTATTGCTGCGGTCAGCGTCAACGCGATCAGCTTCACCACGCTGACAACTCCGGCGCTTGCGCGTTGCCCCATCGAATTGCGCCTGCGCACCCGGAATTGGCGTCGATGGATGCAGCGATCAGCGCCTGCGCCTGCTGCTGCGCCTGCCCTTGTGTGGCTGCGCCATCACGCAGCGCCGCCGCTTCATTCGCCGCCATGGTGTTCACCGCCGCATCCGCGCGTGCTTTTAGTGCAGTCACCGCCGCATTTTGCTGAGTGATCGACGCACTCAAGGCCTGGTTGCTGGCCCGCAGCGCGGCATCCTGGGTCGTGAGTTGCGCGACTTGCGCGCGCGCCTCGTCGCGCTGATGAATCAGGGCCGCGCGATAGACCACAGCTGCGGCCATCAACCCGGCCAACATCAGCGGCTTCCAGTAACGCGAGAGGATGAGCCCGACGATGGTCATAAGAGAGCTCAGTTTCCAGTCGCCTTCGCCGCCGTAGCCGCGTGCGTTTCGATCGCGGCGGCCAGCTTTTCGGTCGCGTCGGCGTGCGACTTGATCGCCTCGGTGGTCGGGGTGCTGGAGCTGGAATTCGTGAAGTGCATCGCCGTCTCGAGCGCGACCACCCGGGACTCGAGCGAATGCACGATCCCGCCGAGATCCGAAACGATGCTACGGCCGAACAGGGTTCCGAGCACGAGCCCGCCGGCGAGCACCGCCGCATAGCCGATAAAATTGAGCGTCACCAAAGTATCCATCTATTCCTCCAACAGTTGTTGAGCGTAAGCTTCTTTCCTATTGTTCGGCGTGAATAAAAACATCAGGTAGTGGCGTCATTGGTAGGCTCGGTTGAGCCAGCCTGTCAGAAAACTAGTTTCGCCTTTCTCGTCTTTGCTGACGGCGACTTCAGCCATCGCGCGGTAGTAACCCGCGGCCTCGGACCGCAGCGCGGCCAGCAACGCCTCGCCATTGGCGCGCTTCGCCGCAGCGATACTCGCTTCGCCCAGCGCGCCGTCTTCTGCGACCGCCGTCTGGCATGATCGCAGCCCGCGCTGGAGACATCGCACCGCGTGCGCGGGTCCCATGTTGATCGAAAGATCAAACAGCTTGATCGCGATCGCATCGGGCAGTTCGCCGTAGCGCCCGGCATTCCAGAAGTCGCGGAAATAAATCGCGATCGCGTCGTCGCGCGTGAGAGCGGCAATATCGAGTTCCGGATAATCGCGCTGCGAGATACCGAACTTCGTCGCCCCTCCGGGATCGCTCGCAAGCCTCACGTAACCACCTTCATTTGCGAGCACTCGGGCCACCGCCTGGGTGAACAACTTCGAATAAGCGGTAAGGTTCGGTTCCGGCATCACGATTCTGTTCGACTCGGCGCGCGGCTCGCATCGTGAAGTTGAGACAACACTTTGTAGACATATCGTTCACTTAGATGAAGTGCGCGTGCTATTCGCCCCACACTCGAGCCGCGCTGGCGCATCATCGAAATTCGCCGCCGGGTCAAATGGCCGGCGTCGTTTGGAAACCAAATCCGCTCGCCACCGAACACCGCGCTGAGTTCCGACGCCGCTCTATCACCGATAACCCGCGCGACCGCATCGTGACGGCCGGGAGTGCGCGCGATATAAACCCGGCCTCCTCCAAAAGTAGAAATGAGACGCGCGGTGGCACCCGCGCCGATCACGCGCGCAACGTTGTCCACCAGCGGCGCGTTCGGATCCAGGCGGCGTCGCGCATGCGCCGCGTTTACCGGTAATCCTGATCGCGTGAGCGCAGCCGTCACTTCGCCATTCATATTTTGTATGCAGCGCGCAGGTTGGCCGGAATTTGACCGACATTCAGGTCGCGATCGTAAACCGTGCGCCAGCCGAATTCCTCGATCTCGGAAGCGCATAGCTTGCAAACGTCCGAGGTCCTCGTCGGATCGCTGAACGGAATCCGGTCGCGACAGAATACGCATTTGACCGCACGATCAGTTGCGATCGGGCTTTTCCGGGAATGACCAACTACTTGCATTTGCCGGACTCCTATGAATATTGCGAGCAACAAACTCGCCGGGATTGGAGAACCCACATTGGCCGGGAAAAAGAGGAGACAGGTTGGTGGCCGAACCGCCGGGACCGATGAACTTAAAGGTATAGCCAATTGCAAACCGAGTGAACATTTGGCCGATCCATCTCCGCGAGCCCAGCGAGCATTTCGACAAGTCTTGCGTGGCGCGTTGCCGTCATGCTTAAGTGAACGTAATATCACAACTTGTGGAGGTTGTCTACTACCATGGTTGACTCACATGATGCGCGGGCTTTACAGTCGCGGCTCGATCAAGTCCTGAAGAAGTCCGGGTCGGTCGCCGATTTGGCACGGCGCATCGGGGTGTCGGACAATGCGATCTACAAGTGGCTGTCGGGTCGGGGTCAACCTAGCGTTGCTAACCTGGTTGCACTCGCCAGGGCGTCCAAAGTGTCGATTGAATGGCTCGCCACCGGCCACGAGAGCCCTGCGGGGCAACGTGGATCTCGACGTCCGAGCGGCGACAATGATGAGTTTGTGTACGTCGCCCGCTACGACGCCAGAGTGGGCGCCGGGGCAATTCCGCTCCGGAGTGAGCAGATCGTAGACTATTTGGCATTTAAGACAGAATGGGTGCGCGCGCGGCTCAATACCGATCCGCGCAATCTCTTGCTAATCGAAGCGTTGGGCGATTCGATGACTCCTACTTTGGATGACTCCGACCTTCTATTAGTTGATTTCGTCGAGCCGCACTTTCGGCATGACGGTGTGTATGTCCTGCGACGCGAGAACGACCTCGAGGTGCGGCGACTGCAGCGCCGGCCCGACGGGACCCTTAATGTAATCTGCGACAATGCGGCTTATCCGCCATCGGTGGTGGCGACCGATAGTATTCACATCATTGGACGTGTGATTTGGGCGGCGGGACGTGTTTGAGGGTTCATGACGATAGTGCGTGGCGGAGGGGGTGGGATTTGAACCCACGAGGGACTTTCATCCCTGCCGGTTTTCAAGACCGGTGCCTTCAACCGCTCGGCCACCCCTCCAAGCCTCGTAAATCGAGTTACCGATCGCGGTCGGCGAGATTTCTGCCAAACCATTTGCTCACTTTTTTGCGATCCTGAATTTAATGCTCAATTTGTCGGCTGCTCCGCTATCCTGCGCTTTGAGCCAATGCGTGTAAATCCCGAGCATGATGGCCCGGCTCGCGTGTCCAGAAGGGTCTGGACTTCCGTGATCCCAGCGTCACTCATAGGGCACGACTCGACGCAGGACGGCGCGGATGGCTCGGTTCCCACCGGTCGGGGTCGACGCCACCATCACTGGATGTCAGCTAAAACTTTGCGCCATTCGAAGGCGTTGCGCCCGAGCAGGAAGCCGCATGCGAGGCTTCATAAACGGGCGTGGCCGAGGTCAAGTCGCTGGCACCGATGATGTCCGGATTGCCAGGCTTGCCGATGCCGACGATGCGGCCGCAGCTTATTCCGATATCCGCCTTGATGATGCCCCAGTGATCGAGAATCACCGGATTGTTGATCACCAGGTCGAGCCCGCCAGTTTCGGCAGCCGCGGAGGCCGATGCCATCGCGCAGAACTTTTCCGCCGAATTTGGCCTTTTCTCCGGCGATAGTGAGATCGCGTTCGACCTCGATCAGCAATTCCGTATCGGCCAGCCGGATTCGATAGCCGGTAGGTAGGTCCATACAAGTCAGCATATTGGCGGGGAATTCGAAGCGTCACCGAGCGGGTATCTGAGTAAGGCTCGGGTCGGAGAGGTCTCTCGAAGCTGTAGATAACCTCGCGGTTCGACATACGACAATCCTCTTCTGACACGGTGTCGCAGGCATCCTGAGCCCGTCACTCAAAAACGCACCGCAAGCCATGATCAGTTCGAGCGCTTTGAAGCTTATCGAGCATGTCGCTGTATCTCTGTAGACCCATCTGTTTCGGAGCCCAACATCCTACGTCTCTAACCTCGCAACCATCCGCTGTCTCTGGATTGCCTCGCGAAAAAGCAAGTACTCTCCCGGTAAACAGCGGCGAGTTGGAAAAGCAGTTCCTGTTTCAACCAAGCCTTCTTACGCTTGGCTGAAAATTCACCGTCCGAGGTGCATCGTGTCGCGCCATGCTGAACGCCCCTGCGACGCGATGCTACTTGCCCGGCACCGCCCACAACTTGATGCCACCTAACAGGCCTTCCATGTTACTGACGATTTTTACATTTGCGGGCAGCTTGCCGTCGAGCAGCCGTGCGTTGCCACCGCCGATGTAAAGCTTGTCATAGTTAAAGGTCTGCTGCAGTTCGTCGATCGCTTCCATTGCAAGCTTGTGCCATTTCTTCTTTCCCTTCTTGCCCAGCGCGCGATTCCCAAGCTCATCCTCGTAGGTCTTCCCCTTGTGAAATGGATGATGCCCTATCTCCATGTGAATCCGGCGGCCGTCGATGAAAATGACCGACCCGAACCCGGTGCCAAGTGTGATCACCAACTCGACGCCGCGCCCGGTGACGCATCCGAGACCCTGCACGTCAGCATCATTCGCCGTCCGAACCGGTTTTTTCAGCCGCTTCGTGAGTTCCTTCTGCAGCGGGTAATCGTTCCATCCTTTGCCGAGGTTTGCCGCGGTGTAAACGACGCCATTTTTCACGACGCCGGGAAACCCCACCGAGACGCGATCGAAACTGCCATGCTGTTCGGCGAGCTCGTCGATGATTTTCGCGACCTTCTTGGGCGAGGCATTTTTCGGCGTCGCAATTTTAGTTCGCTCGGTGACAGGCTTGCCCGCGCCGTCGAGCTTCTCAGCCTTAATGCCGGTGCCGCCGATATCTACCGCGAGTGTGAATGGCCGTCGTTCGGGCTTGGCGTTCTTCTCCGCGGCGGGCTTGGAGGCCTTTTCTTGCCGAGTTTTCTTCGCCGCCTCGTTGATAGTCTGCTCGGTAGTCATAGTGCTCGCTGGTCGCTCCTCCAGGATGCGCATAGCACAGGCGCGTTGTCGCATGCTATCTCACTGAGGCTGACCTGCAAGCGCCTAAACGCGACGAAAGTAGCCTGCGTATGCGGGATGACCCGACGCGTCGCAGGTGCCGGGCGCTAGACATCGCCCCATCGCGGGACTTGCCGACCGATTCCCTTCCCGGAGTAACTTGGCTTCGAGAGAGGGTCCGACTATCGTCGCCTCTCGAAAAGGAGAAGGCATGAAGACTTTCGACCACATCATCTATGAAACCCCGACTGAACACGTCGCTCGCATCGTCTTAAACCGCGTTGCCACCCGCAATTCGCAAGACACCCACTTCTTGTACGAACTCAACGATGCGTTCGATGTCGCCGCGCAAGACGATCAGATCAAGGTGATCATTCTCGCCGGCAATGGGCCGCATTTTTCCTCCGGCCACGACCTTCGCGAGCGCAACGGCGTCGAGGCGCTGCGCAATCATAAGACGGTCGGCACCTGGTGCGGCTTCGGCTGTGCGGGAGCCGAGGCGCAGATGGCGCGCGAGAAGGAAATCTACATTGGGCTATGTGAACGATGGCGCAACATTCCCAAGCCGACCATCGCGGCAGTCCAGGGGCGATGCATCATGGGCGGCCTGATGCTCATCTGGCCGTGCGATATCATCATCGCCGCCGAAGATGCGCAATTCATCGACAACGCGACCAGCTTCGGCGTCAACGGCGTCGAGTACCTCGCGCATCCGTGGGAGATGGGCGCGCGCAAGGCCAAGGAATTCCTTTTTACATGCGATGCAATGTCCGCCGCCGAGGCGCATCGTCTCGGCATGGTGAATCATGTGGTGCCGGTGGCCGAATTGGCGGACTTCGCGCTCGCGATGGCGAAGAAGATCGCGACCAAACCGCTATTCGCTCTGAAGCTGGCGAAGGAATCTGTGAATGCGATGGAAGATGTGCAAGGCCGCGTCTCCGCGATGCAGATGTCGTTCGCGATGCATCAGCTTGCGCATACGCACAACTTGAAGGTCTTCAACATGCTGATGGATCCTTCCGGGCTTCCACCGGAGACGGCGAAGACGCTCGGTTTAAGCCGGGGCAAAAGGGAATAGGACCGTGGCGTCTTCCAGTCGTTACGGGTGAGTGACCCTTTGGATAGTCATGAGCTAAGGTCGGTCTCATCGACAGGCGAGGCGCTAACTCTCGATGCATCCGATGCAATAGCTATCATTGCACTAAGCGCGGCCGCCCTCATCATCGGCACTATCGCTATCATGCTGACCGTCGATTCGCCCGGCGACGGTCCGGCGCATGGGACGATTGCTTACTCGTGGTCGCAGAATCCGGTAATCGCGACCTACGGCGTATGGCTGCCGGGCTTTATGTATATGGCGGGCCTATGCACGATGGTATTGCGTAACCCATTGCTGGGGCCGCGGGTATTCAATCTTGGCCTCAGCATGCTTACGATCGCGCCATTCTATGTGATGGTACGAAAGCTGTATGGATCGCTGCAAGCACTCCTTAGCACCATCGCGCTGGTGGCGCTACCCCTGCGTATCGGCTTGGGAGCCAGCTCGCTCACTGAGGCGAGTTTTATCTTCTACGTGGTGGCGGGACTGCTATGCCTGATGCTATCCGTCGAAGACGATCGCGTAAGCATCAGCGCCCTGATAGCGGCGATGGTCTTTCTTGTTCTCGCGGAGATGACGCGCTATGAGCTATGGCCGCTGCTCCCGCTAATCATCTGCTACGTCTATGCACGAAGCCGTAACCTATGGGTGACCGCCTCGGCGCTGATAGCTCTCGCGATATTTCCTATAAGTTGGACAATAGGTAATTACCAGAACCTGGGCGCCTTCTTTCCCGGGATTGATATCGCCGCACATCCACTCGAAGGCGGAAATTCGGTCACTATTGCAAAAGCTATCGCTATTGATGTGCGGTTCGCCGGGCGTCTTATCGGGTGGCCCCTGGCTGTGGGCGCGATCGCGGGACTTATAGGCGAGAGCTATCGGGCGTTTTATAGGAAGATCGCGACACCCATAGTCAGCGATCGCGGCGCGTACGTGATTCTGGTTGTAACCGTATGGTCGATGCTCTTCGCGGGGACACTGACCAGGGGAGCGGCGATGTACACGCGCTACACGCTGCTCTCATTCACACTCGCGCTGCCACTGGCGGCGGTAGCCTATATAGATGTCTGCGGACGCTATCGACATCGGATCGCGCTGGGAATCATTGGGATTGCGGCCTCGCTCGCGTTCGCTTACCGGGCAATTTATCCACTGCGCGCCACACTTACACCTATCTACATTACCCGCCGCCAGCCAACCGATATCATCGCCATCGTGCGATGGTTGCGGACCAGTCAATACCGCAACGACGCGATCGTTTCGACTAAACTGGATTGGGACTCCACGTACCTGCCGCTCTATGCGCCAGATTTCTCATCGCGATTTTTCGTTATTTCGGTATGGGCACCGGAAGAAGGAACGCGCGGATTTGTAAAATCGCGGCGACCGGCGTTGTTGATCACCGCGCGTGCCGACGGCGAGCAAATCGCGCGCCTCGATCATGCGCTCGGGCGCGCGGTGGAACCGATGATGCATGATCCGGTTTTCCGCAGCGGATACATGGAGGTTTACGACATAACGAATCTGACGGCCCATCAATAGCTGGCGCGCCGACAGAAGATTCGCAGGCTCTCAATTGACATAGTCGCGCAGACCCGGTAGCTGCAATGAGGACATCCGATCGACTGTAGAAGGGAGGGTGGATAATGAACCCGAAGGCTACCAGAATAGATCTGCGCAAACTCGCAAGCGAGGGCAAGGATCTCGTCGACGCGATGGCATCTGAACTCGAGGGGGGCCGCCGCGAGGAGCCGCCGTCGACCGAACAGCACTGGCCAACTAGATTCATTTCCGCGGGCGTTAAGGTCGCGCCGCCCAGGTGGACAACCCGCTTCGTCGCGTCGGGACTTAAGACTGCACCTCCGAGGTGGACCACTCGTTTCCTGGCGGCGGGACCCAAGGCCGCGCCCGTCCGGGACTGAATCGCTCTGCAATTGATTAAACCGGCCGCTCGACGAACGGACGAGTTCGCTCGTCGGGCTGGTTGCCTCCTGTTGTGAAAGCGTCCGACATTCTCTGGAACGATGAAGGGCTCTATCAGACGCGCTATGAAAAAACCGCGTCGGCTCTGATCGCGATCGCGCAGGCGCTCGAGCGCAACCGCCCGCTCGCCGGCGGCGAAGCGGAATTCCTCGAACTATATCGTCGCGCTACGGCGGCGGATCCCAATCATTTTACGACGGTGTGGCGCGACCCAACGGCCTACTTTTGGACGCGGCTCGCATACGAATTCGTTGGCAATTGCCTCGCGCCGGCGTCGCTCTCGGCGACGGCGCAATCGGTCGCGAAAGCGCGTGGCGCGACCGATGCGCGCTCCGCACTCGCACTGCATCTTGACGATTTCAAGCGCTTCGCGCTTGCGCTGGCGGTTGTCGCGCGGACCGATCAGCGATTTCGCGCCCCACTTAAGGTCGCGTTGCCGTTCGCGATCCCGTCCAGCCGTATCGTCATCGATGGCGACGGGACGCTGCGCATCGATGCGCTCGTAAACGGCCATCTCGAAGTTACCCGCAACGACCAGACGCTGCGGCTCCCGCTGCATCCGGCGACCATCGATGGACTAACGATCCGCGAGGCGCCACTTGCGACCGCCGACGGCTTCTCGATGATGCTGCAGCCGGAAGCATTCAACCTCGCGGGGTTGGAAATTGGAGCGCCCCTGCGCTATCTGGCGCCGGCGTATCAGATCGAACGCGTGGACCTCGCCTCGCGCGCGCTGGAGCTGCTTCACCGATACTGTCCGGAGACGTTCGCGCATTTTCGCCAGGTGATGCGGCTGATCGCGCTGAAGCCGAATAAGCTCGGCGACTATAGCAACGTCAGCCACTCGGACCTGCCGGGGGCATTCGTGATCACGGTCGCGCCCGACCCCTACTTGATGGCGGATTTCTTTATCCACGAGTTTTATCACAATCGGTTCTTCTTCGTGGAGGAACTCGGCGCATTCTTCGCACTCGAACAGGACAATCGCGTCGCGTCCAGCGAATACTACTCGCCCTTTCGCGACGATCTGCGCCCGCTGCATGGCGTTTTTCACGGCGTCTACGTCTACCTCGCGGTGTGGCGCTTCTGGTATGCGGTTTATCGCGGCGGCAAGACTTCCGGGATGCTGCACTATATGGTGCACGATCAGGTTGCAACGATTTCCATTCAAACCGCGATCGCCGTCGCGCAGCTTAAGCGCTTCGCGCGCTTCTCGCCGCTCGGTGCGGAGCTGTTCGCCGCGATGGCCGAAGAATCCGCACACATCGAGGCGATGACTCGCGCGCTCAAACTTCCCCGGGATATGCCGGCGATGCGATGCAACGACGACGGTAGCTTTTCAATTCGATCCGATGCGGGCCAGGCGCTCACGACGCGACTCGCGATTCTCAAGCACGCGAAGCAGTACGACACGCATCATCAATGCACCGATGTCGAGGCGATCATCGGCGCGAGTCTCGGGGACTAGCTCTCCTGCGGCGCGATCTCGCACAACGCGGCCATGAACTTCCCGCGTTTCGTCCGCGCGATCTCATCGACCTTATCCAGCTCTATGGTAACCTCACCGCCGAGACTGTCCGCGATATTTTTCCTGATCGATGCTTCCACCTCCGGCGCGAGCGGCTCATCGCGTACATAGCGCACGATGAAATGATCGAGCGCGCGCTGCACCAGCTGCAGTTGCCGCACATTGTCGAGGCCGTGGAGATGGTCGTATAAGCGCCACGGCAGGAAAATCCGCCCATCGCGCAGCCGAAACAAGTTGATCGAACGGCCGACGACTCTTCCGATAACTGGCAACGTACGTCCGCATGAACATGCGCCCTCGAGCGCGAGCGCGTAGTCATTCAGATCGTAGCGAATGAGTGGCGCGAGATAATTTTCCAGTGTGGTCGCGACCACGCGTCCCAATTCGCCCGGCTTCACCGGACGGTTCTCCTCGTCAAGCAATTCGATGATCACGTGCTCGGCGTTGACGTGATAGCTGCCCGCCGGACATTGCCACGCGGGAAACA
>DATGKG010000005.1:0-6228 GCA_035294805.1 Binataceae bacterium (SeqCode)
CAATTGGAATGCCAATATCTCGTCTATTTGTGGCGTCGCGACAAAAAAATGCGCTTCTGCAAATGTCAGGCAGGCATGAGCCAAGTCAGCCGACTCGCGGCCATCGGCGCGCGATCGATGCCGGGGCGTTCTGCCGGAGCGGTTTCATAAGATGGTTGCAGCGTTCAGCTAAATACCAAAACGCGCTTATAATATTCCCAATCGCGATCATCCTTCTGCCGAATCATTGATGTGGATTCACCCCGATGAGCGACATTTACAAGCATCCCGCCGAATACGACCTGGAACATCTTGGCGACGCCGAAGACATCGCCTTTTATGTCTCGCTGGTCCGTTCGTTGCGCCCGCGCCGCGTTCTGGAACTCGGATGCGGCACCGGCAGAATCACTCTGCCGTTGGCCGAGGAAGGTGCCCGCTCCGGCTTCGAGATGATCGGCCTCGACAATCAGCCGCAGATGCTGGAACGCGCGATGCAAAGCCTCGCGACCGCGCCGCTGGAAGTCCGCCAATGCGTCCAATTCTTCGAGGGTGACATGCGCACCTTCAGCGCCGAGGCCAAACTCGACCTCATCGCGATTCCGTGCTCATCGCTCAGCCATGTGCTGGAACTCGACGATCAGATCGCGATCTTCAAACGATGCTACGGGAACCTCAACCCGGGCGGCCGCTTCATCGTCGAGGTGAACATGCCCAACATGGCGGCGTACGCCGATTCTTTCAACCTGCCGCCGCGAACGCCGCTCGAAATCGATCTCGATGTTGCCGACGATAGCGATGGCACCCGGCTGATTCGCCGCAAGACCACGCACTATCGAAGCGATCAGCAGCTCGCCGAGATTCGTTTCCTCTACGAGAAGTATCGCAACGGCCGCGCGGTCGAGAGTTACATCGACGATTTCAAGAGCCACGTGTTTTTTCCGCGCGAGCTGGCGCTGCTCTTCATCCACGCCGGATTTGAACTCGAGCGCAGCATCGGCGACTATCGCGGGCGTGCGCCGGCGCCCAATTCTCCGCTCATCATCATGATTGGAAAACGCGCCGATGAATGATGTCGATCAGAACAGCTCCAACGATGCGGTCGAGACCTCGCTGCTCTACCTGGTCGATCCTAAACGCTCCGCACGCGATCATCGCACCGGATGGCCCGGCGGTTCGGCGCCGTACCCGGTCACGATCGCGAACGCGCGCAAGCTCATCAATCCCTCGCTCGATCGCGAAGGCTTCATGCCGGTTCGGCATCAATCGTCAGTCGCGAATTTCTACGATGCCGACGAAGTTCGGCGAACCTACTATCCCGAGCTGATGCAATTGCTGATGCGGGTTACCGGCGCGTCGAAGGTCGTCATCTTCGCGCATGATGTGCGCAACTCCGATGCCTCGAAGCAGGATGGCGACAAAATCCGCGAACCCGTTTCCGCGGTGCATAACGACTACACGCCGAAGTCCGCGCCGCAGATGGTGCGCGAGAATCTGCCGCCGGATGAAGCCGAGGACCGCCTCAGCCGGCGCTTCGCGGAAATCAACATCTGGAGGCCGCTTCGCGGACCGGTGCTCGCGCGCCCGCTCGCGATCTGCGACGCGCGCAGCATCGCCCCCGAGGACCTCGTACCTACCGATCGCTACCTCAAGCACGAGGTCTACATGATGACGCCCAGCCCCGCGCATCGATGGTTCTATTTTCCGCGCATGCTCGCGGGCGAGACGCTCCTCATCAAGGGTTACGATTCGATGCTGGATGGGCGCGCGCGTTTCACCGCGCACGCATCCTTCGTCGATCCGGCGACGCCGCCCGACGCTCCTCCGCGCGAAAGCATCGAGGCGAGAGCGCTGCTGTTTTTCTCTTCGTAGCGCAGACTTCAGTCTGCGGTCTGGGCGTGCGGGCCGCACGCAATCGCTGCGCGCGGAAGCACAGACTAAAGTCCGTGCTACTTGAGATACTTGTCGTTTGGCGCTGTTAGAGGGCGCAACCATTTGTGCGGTCTCGATTAGCGCCTCCAGTTCCTCCGCCGCAATCAGCGCAACATCGCGAGCGCCGCGCCGATGTATGATGACCGCTTCCCGAGACTCTCCACAACTTTATCCCAAAGCGCCGCGAGGCTCGCGCGCGCTTCCGCATAGATAATTGATTTCGGCATTCGGTCGTTACACGAATCCAATGCCTGATGGACCTCTCGTACCTATGAACCCGCCATTCGTGCTCGCCCGCGCCTCAATCTCGGATTAATGTCATTGCCAAGAACAGGCATGAAGAACCGCGCCATCGATATCCATGCGCATGCGCTGATTGGCGCGGCCGAAGAAATCGCGCGACAGCAGGATCGATGGCGGCACGAGGCGCAGGAGTCCGCTCAGCTCGCCGGCAAGGAATCATCGGAACATAACCGCCAGCTGATGCAGACCGCGTATCTGGCGGGGCTCACCCGCGTCGAGGCGCGCATCGCCACCATGGATGCGACGGGAATCGACGTGCAAGCGATCAGCCCGGTCCCGACGCAATATCACTACTGGGCCGAACGCGCGGCCGCCGAAAAAATCGTCGCGGCCGCCAACGACGGTATCGCCACAATTTGCGCGAGCCGCCCCGAGCGATTGGTCGGTCTCGGCACCGTCGCGATGCAATTTCCCGAGCTCGCCGCCAGTCAGCTCGAGCATGCGATGCGCGCGCTGCATCTGAAGGGCGTGATCGTTTCGACTGCGGTCAATGGCATGGAGTTGGCCGATGCGCGCTTCGAGGGTTTTTGGTCCAAGGCCGAAGAGCTGGGCGCGGTCGTCTTCATCCATCCGATGGGATGCTCGCTCGGCGCGCGCCTGACGCCGTATTACCTTTCGAATCTGATCGGCAATCCGGCGGAGACCACGGTCGCCATGGCGCATCTGATTTTCAGCGGCATGTTCGATCGGCATCCGACCCTCAAGGTGGTCGCCGCGCATGGCGGCGGATATTTTCCCTTCTACACCGCGCGCTTCGATCACGGATGGCGCGTGCGTCCCGAAGCGCATACCTGCGCCAACGCGCCGAGCTCATACCTCAAGAAAATCTGGTTCGATTCGCTGGTTTATGAGCCAACGCAGCTCGAGTATCTGATTCGGCGCGCGGGCGCGAGCAACGTCGTGCTCGGGACCGATTTTCCCTTCGACATGGGAATGGATGATCCGCTCGGCCCTCTGAACGCGGTCGCCGGATTGTCGGACGACGAACGCGCGATGATTCGCGGCGCCAACGCCTCGCGGTTGTTGGGACTTTAAGCGCGGCCTGTAGATAACCGGGTGCATCATGGGGACGCAAGCAGACAATGAAGCGCAGATACTGCGCCTGGATAACGAGTGGAACGAGGCGTATCGGCGGCGTGACCGCTCGCCGCTGGCGCACATCCTGGCGGACGATTTCACTGGTTTAACCGCCGCGGGCGAACCCATCACCAAGGCTTTGCTGATGATCAACCCTCCGGGGCAGGTCAAATCGGTCACCTTCAGCGAGCAATACGTGCACGTTTTCGGAGACACCGGCATCAGTCGGGGACGCCTCCAACTCGAGTCGGAGGACGGCCGCATCGTCATCGACCAGCGCTTCCTGCGTGTCTTCGCCAGGCGGGCCGGAATTTGGCAGGTCGTCTCAGTCGCAGTCACGCCCTTCGCCGCCTAACCCATGTCCGCATCCGCTGCGCCGGTGGTCGAGGCGTGCTAGCATAATGTTGCGGCGCCCGAATGGGCGCCGTCCGCGTTTATGAGCGGTCGCCGGGAATGTAAAAGTGCGAAAACAAACCCATTAAATGCAGGAGAATAAAGAAGTTTTTATCGGAAAAGCCTCCTCTCCCCCCGGGAAAACGTGGGAGAGGAAGCTTTCAGAGAAGGCGAAAAACAAACCCATCGCGAGCAGTGGTCATGATCGCTATGCGAGGGAGCTTCGATTTTGCCGAACAAACCCACTTTATGTTGGAAAATCCTCAACTTTTAGATGAACACATCTGAGCGCTTAGCCCTCGCCCTCGTAATAATTCACCTCCGATGCCTCCAGGAAACACTTGCGCATCGCGCTCACCCGTCCCGACCCTCCCGGCGCGCGGCCCGCGATGATGCCGATTTTCCCCGAGTCCGGATAGCCGCAGACCTCAGGACCGATCATCGTCGAAAAGCAGAGGTACCGCAGCGGCGTCGAGCCCGTGTTGATGAGCTGATGCGCATGGTCCGCGCCGACCCGAAAGGTCACAAAATGTCCTGCCTGGACCTGGAACTCATCCGCGCCGAGCCTCAAAGTCGCGGAACCCTCCATAATGTAGAGCGCCTCCTCGTTTGCGAAATGGTAGTGGAGCGGCCACGCGCGTTTGCCCGGCGCGACCTCGAACATGCTGCATCCGAGTTTGTCGGCGCCGGTCGCCTGGCCCAACAGCTTGCGCCGAAACCCGATGCGCTCGCCGTGCGAAAGCTCCATCCACTCGATCTCGCTCTGATGTACGATCGCCTTGTGCGAATCCATGATCTACCTCGCCGGTGTGTAGGGTAATTGTGAGGCTCAGAATCTATAACTGTATTGATGTTGAACGCAACTGCATTGATGTTGATTCATCAGGGAGGTATCCGAGTCTAGATGAACTACATTCCGGGAGAAGGCGGGATGCGGTCACCGCGGCGAGCGACGCGATCGCGCGCAAATGAGAGATGCGTCTAGTCCCTGGAATCGTGGTTGCGAGAATCGCCGTTGCGATGGCGCGGGTGGCTAGTGCCATGCGTTTGTGGTGCGCGCGAAATCGTCGAGGGCGGATTCAGCGGCTCCTGTTTCTGCGGCAGCGCGATGATTTCCGGCTCCAGCGGCTGCGCCGCCGCATCGCGACGATAGGCGATGCACGGACGTTGATCGCAATCGCGATTGCTCTCCGGCGGCTCATAATAGTAGGGCGTCGCGGGCGCGAAATTCTGGTAGTACGCGCCAATCGGGTCGTGCGGCGCCGTCGTGTAGGGGTCGTAGCCGTGATTCGCTCCGAACACGAAATTCGAAGGATAGGTCCCGTAGTAGGCCGGCTGGGTGTTGGTGCAGGCTTGGAGGATTAGCACGAAAACTGCCAACCCCGCCGCGGCGATGATACGTATGCCCATCGAACTCATTTCAAACTAGGCCGGAGCAATGGCATCTCGCAAGGTGAAATCGAGCATCCGCCATACTTGTTTAGAAAACATTACAAAATGTAACATGGCCCGCCTAAACCCAAAAAAGCATCTAATAGCTCCCTGTTTCCCTTCTATGCCATTAACGCTATAAGCTCTTTGTTAGAACTTGAAGCGCATGCGTGGTCATCGAATGCGTCTCATTGGCGTCATCGGGGGGCAAGACCTGCGGCGCGAGGCCGCGACCTAAGGCTATGGCCGACGAGAAGGACATCGACCTTTTAGACTTGATCGCGCCGGCGCCCAAGCCGCGCAAGCCGCGCGCGCCCAGACCTCCCGACGTGCGCGACGCGGTGGCGGCGTTCGTCGGCTCCGCGGAGGCTATGCCCTCCGACGCGCCCTCGCCGCGCGAGGCTGCCGAGGTCGAGTCGCACGGTCGGCTCGAGGTTCGACCCATCGGTACGCCGCTCGGATTCAAGGAGCTGGCTGCCCTGCACAAGAAAACCTGGAGCAACCTGAACGTCGCGGAGAAGCGCGTGCACGTCTTGCTATGGCCGACCGCGCTGCACTTCGGACTCTTCCAGATCAAGCCGGGTCACGAGCGCAGGCGTCCTCCTCTTATCGGCGCATTCTGGGCGCGATGCCTCGCCGACGCGCCCCTGACGCTGGGCCATCTCTATCCCGCGGTGCTCTTCAAAGACATGCTCGCGAGCGACGTATGGGAATTCGGTGGGATGGTGATCGACACGACCTACCAGGGCAAGGGGCTGGTCAAGCTGCTCTCGGACACCGCGCGGATATTTCTTTTCTCGCGCCGCCCCAAGCTGCTCATCACCAATCCGATCGAGCCGCTCTACGAAATGTACAAACAGCTCGGGCTGAAGACCGTCGGCGACAAACCGGTCGAGCATCCGCACGCCTACAATGTCAAGGTATGGCTGATGTACGGGCGCTTCGACGAAATGGCGAAACCATTTTACATGTGATCGCGGCGGTGAGATATTTTGCCGCACCGCGGGGGAAGCGCTAGCTTCAGATAAAAGGAGAAATGCCGACTGCGGCGAAAATACTGAATGACGTCACGCGCCGTTTATCGGGAACTCGCCACCGCCGGCCTCCTGCTTGCTT
>DATGKG010000006.1:0-3442 GCA_035294805.1 Binataceae bacterium (SeqCode)
AGCGTCGCGCCGTAGCGCGGCTTGAACTCGTGCATCCGGCTTCCATCGACGATTCGCGCAATGACCTCGCGCACGTCGTAGGGCTTGCGCGTGTCGGTTGAGATGATCCCGTACAGCTCGGCCGGATCGTAGTAAGGGTCCTCCGGCGCATCCTGATCCAGCGACGAGAACGCGCGGCGGCCGAGGTTTTCGAAAATCGATCGCGCGATTTGAAGCGCGTGCTGATCGTCGTCGGCGAGATGGTCGCTCACTCCGGACAGCCGCGTATGCACATCGCCGCCGCCCAACTCCTCGGCGCTGACCTCCTCGCCGGTGGCGGCGCGCACCAATGGCGGCCCGCCCAAAAAAATCGTGCCCTGCCCTTTGACGATAACGTTTTCGTCGCACATCGCTGGAACGTAAGCGCCGCCTGCCGTGCACGATCCCATAACCAGCGCGATCTGCGCGATGCCCATCGCAGACATCCGCGCCTGATTGTAGAAAATTCGCCCAAAATGTTCGCGATCGGGAAAAACCTCGGACTGGAGCGGCAGGAACGCGCCGCCCGAATCGACCAGGTACACGCACGGCAGATGGTTCTGCATCGCGACTTCCTGCGCGCGCAAATGCTTCTTCACGGTAAGCGGATAGTACGTCCCGCCTTTTACGGTCGCGTCGTTGGCGACGATCACCGCCTCCCGCCCGGAGATTCTGCCAATGCCGGTGACAATCGAGGCCGCTGGCGCTTCGTCATTATAGAGTCCGAATGCCGCCAGAGTGGACAATTCGAGAAATGGAGTGTCAGGATCGAGCAGTCCCTTGATGCGATCGCGCACCAGTAACTTACCGCGTCCGGAGTGGAGTTTGCGCGCCTGTTCGGGACCGCCCTCGCGAATGCGATCGATGGTGGCGCGCAGCCGGGCGACCGACGCCTCCATCGCGGCGCGATTGGCCTTGTACTCGGCGCTGCCGGTGTTCAGATGCGACTCGATTCTGTCCATAGAGAGATGCTTCGAACCTTTGTCGCAAAATACCTTAGCGGCATCAACGGGCGTCGATGTTGATCGAGTGCAGTGAGGAGTGAGCCGGGAGAGACTCGAACTCTCGACCCGCGCATTAAAAGTGCGCTGCTCTACCGCCTGAGCTACCGGCTCCTCGAAAGGTCGGAAGCCAAACAGTAAACCAGCATCGCAGCGCGATGCCAAGGTGTCGCCGCGCGCATGATAAGTTGGCGGCCGGGTTGCACACGATGGTTTCTATGCGGGACACAGTCCTCAGTCGCGTCAGCATCTCCGTGATCGTGATTGCATTGGTAGCCGGAAGCGCGCTGCGTCTCACTCAACTCGGCGCCGTACCGCCCGGATTTCACCCTGATGAGGCGGTCGAAGGATACGACGCCTACAGCATCCTGAAGACCGGGCGCGACCACCGCGGCAATTTTCTTCCGCTCGCGATGCAAAGTTTCAATGATTACCGGATGCCGCTGTTCCAGTATTCGCTGGTGCCGCTGGTCGCGACGTTCGGTCTCAAGCCCGCAGTCATTCGGCTCGGCGCTGCGTTATGGGGAATTGCGGATCTCCTCGCGGTGACGGCGATCGCGCTGCTGATGCTGGGTCTTCCCGGCGCGGCGGCTGCTTCGCTGCTTTATGCGCTATCGCCGTGGCATCTGCCGCTAAGCAGGATCGGCTCCGAGATGATAAGCGCATCGAGCACCGTCAGCCTCGCGATGCTCGGATTTCTTCTCTGGCTAAAGTATCGCGACGACCGCTGGCTATTCGCGAGCGCGATCTTCTTCGGCCTGTCGCTCTACACCTACTCCATCACCAAGGCATCCACACCGCTGATGATGGCGCTGCTGGCGATCCTCTGTCGGCGCGAGATTCGAACTCTTTCACGGCGCACGATGCTTGTCGCTGCGATCATCTTCATGATTTTCGCCGCGCCACAAATCGTGATGGCAATGAGCGCGACCTCGGATATCGGCGGGCGCTTCGCGCATCTTTCAATATGGTCCTATGGCTGCCCGAGCTGCGGTCCGCCGCTTTCGATCGCGGAAAAACTCGAGAACATCGGCGCGAGCTTCGCCGGCTACCTCACGCCATCGTTTTTGTTCATCGACGGAGATCGCGGAGACCATTGGACGCTCATCCACCCACCCGGCTTCGGACAATTGTTCCCCGAGCAGGCGGCACTAATCGTGTTGGCATTAGCATCGGCGGCGCTTCCTCGAACCCAAAGTTCCGAGTCGAAAGAAGTCGCGCGCGATCGCCGACGCAAAAAACGCGCGGGATCGAAACCGCAGGTGCAACCAATCGAGCCTCGTGGCCGCCAAGACTTCGCGATCGTGCTAATCGGATGGCTGGTGATCGCGGCGCTGCCGGCGGCGGCAATCGTGCCGCTCGGCGCATACCAACCGGAAGCCAAAGCGACCGTACCGACGGCCGAGATATTACTGGAGCATCCGCTCACCAATGCACCCATGACGCCAGAGCTTTTGATGGCGCATCCGGACTCACGTCATGCAGTCCTGCAGATGGCTCCCTGGACGCTGCTGTCCGCGCTTGGATTTGTCATGCTGCTGGAGCTTGGGTGGGCTTCCGGCATCGTCAGGTACGCCGTTGCCGGTTTGCTGCTCGCCGCAATCGCGTTTCACGGCGCGATATTCGTCCGCAGCTATTTCCGCGACTACCCGATGATCGCCGCACCCTACTTTCAGTACGGGCTGGCCGACGTGATCCATGAAGTCGCCGCCGATCCCAACGATGAGCAGCCGGTGGTCATCACATATCGGATCAATCAGCCTTACATCTACGTTCTCTTCTACGAGCACTATCCTCCGGCGAAATTTCAGGGACTTCGCCTCTGGCAATTCAGCGGTGTGTCGGCGCCGGTTATTCGATTCGATCGATACCTGTTCGTCTCGCCGGAATATGCCTACTCACGTCTCGCTCACGGGACCTTTGTATATTCGGCGGGCGAGCAGCTTCCGCAAAACGGCGGCCGCGAAATTCGCTATCCGGACGGGGGGCTTGCCTACACCGTGATCAGAAAGTGATGGTGCTGCATTCGCAAAGGCACTTTTGATACAAAAAGTAGCAAAGCCTTCGCAGCATCGAATCGCGCGCGTGAAACGCGCGGTCGCCATACGCGCGCGCGATAACTCTCGATACGATTTCGCGGAATCCGTAAAACGCCTGATCCCGCTTGGCTTAATCGTCGAACTTGCCCGGCCGCAGGGCACCCGGCGATGGTCGTGCGATTTGCTACTCAGATTGAAAATCGCCTCCTGGTGCACAAGCGTGAAAACAAAAAGGCGGATTTGCAAACAGGAGGCGCAAGCTGCGCAAAAGAATGTGGCATTGCAGCGACCGCCTACTTGACATGCCTCCAGAAAAACCATAAAAAGTAAAAACCTACAACTTGTAGGCAAGCTTTCTATACCGTTTGTAGTTACGGTGCCACC
>DATGKG010000007.1:0-4083 GCA_035294805.1 Binataceae bacterium (SeqCode)
GATTCGACGTAGAGAGTGCCGGAGGGCGAGACGACTGCTCGCTCGACCGGGCCGAAGCTGCCGGACGCCCATTTCAACACTCCGTCGGTATTGATCATCGCGCTGACGCCGCCGTCGAGCGGCGCAAACACGCCGCCGGCACCGTCCGATGCGAGCGGACTCGACACCGCTTTCGCGAGTGGCTTGCTCCAGGTCATCGAACCGTTGGCGTTGAGGGCATATATGGCGTCCGAGCCGAAGAAGATCGGGCCGGCCTCGTTGAGCGCGGGGCCTCCGGCGATAGCAGCCGCGCTGTCGTAAGTCCATTGCACCGCGCCGCTGGATTGGTCGAGCGCGTAGAGGCGTCCGCTGCCGGAGCCGACATACGCGACGCCGGGGCGCACTGCGATCGCGCCCGAGAAACCGCCTTCCGGCGTGAAGCTCCAACCCGGCGTGCCGTCGGAGGCGAAGGCCGCGACTGAACCGGCGTTCGCAGCGACGATGATCGTACCGGCATCGGCAATCGCGGCAGTCGTGAGGTCAAGGGGCGCGCTTGTCCGCCATAGCACCGCGCCCGATGACGCAGCCGCCGCGGTGAGCTGGTGATCTTCCTGGAAGTAGACAGCCCCCGACGATGCGGCGAGCGGACCGAACCCTGGCGCGGCCTCGATACGCCATTGGGGTTTGCCGATCGCGGATTGCGCGATCAGCGTGCCGTCGATACCGAGCGCGTAGACGATCGCGTCGGGCGACACGGCGAGACTGGCACCGGTCGCGCGCCGGCTCCATCGCTCGCGTCCCTTCGCATCGAGGTTGTGCAGGTTGCCATCAGCCGTCAGGAAGTAGAGATTTCCGTCAGGCGAGGGGACGAGCTGGCTGGTGATTGGACTGATCGCCTTGAAAGTCCATTGCAGAACGCCATTGACGCGCGCCGATGCGGAGGGCGGCCGTCGCAGGTCCGCATCGACGGGGGCGTGGCCTCGCGGCGTCTTGGTGGCGGTCGGTACGATCGTCGGGCAGGCCGGACAGGGTGGCGGCGTCGCCATCACGTTGGCGACCGAAACGCTTACCGGATCGGCCGCTATGCCGCCCGAACTGGCATCGATACAGGCGCATCCGGAGGTGATACCGGTATAGATGCCGCCCATCGCCACCGATATCGGTGGTTGCAGGATGTTGCCGTCGCTCGAGGTCCACAACGTCGAGCCTCGCGTGGTGATGTCCTCGACCATGTGCTTGAAAAAATGCACCAACTCGGCGCTCGCGTTGAAGGCGACCTGATTTCCCACCGTCACAGCAGTCGGAGAGGCTTGCGCCACCAGCGTCTGGGTCACTGTCGGCGTCGCTCGTCTCGTTCTTTCACCGCTCGGAGTGGGACTTGGCGTGGGACTGGGACGAATAGGCGTCCCGTTGCCGATTACGATGGTCGAGATGCTGAATCCCACGCCCGGCCCCGGGGTGGGGCAGACGCCCGGCAGGAAGTCCCCGAACTCATCGAATGAGCCTTGGCATCCGCTGCTTCCGCCGCAACTGCTCATCAAAACCGTCGCGGCTACGAATAATACGACCGGCGCGACTACAAGCCATCTAAAACTCCGCGACATTGAATGAAGAGCTATGACGACGCCGACTCACACTGTCAAGCGAGCGTCGTTCATCGCGTCGCTTATCGAGGGTGCTTGCATGCCTTCCGAATGCATCAATATGATCTCGCGAACGAGAGTCATTCGCGATTTAGGAAATAGCATTGGAGCTGAGTAAGACATTCGATTCGAAGGCGGCCGAGCAGCGATGGTTCCAACTGTGGATCGATCGCGGATATTTCACCGCCGATCCCGACCAACCCGGCGAGGCGTTTTCCATCGTCATCCCGCCGCCGAACGTGACCGGACAACTGCATCTCGGGCACGCGCTAAACGTCACCCTGCAGGACATCATCGTGCGGATGCGCAGGATGCAGGGTTACAACACGCTATGGGTTCCCGGCACCGACCACGCCGGTATCGCGACCCAGAACGCGGTCGAAAGGGACCTCGCGAAGGAGGGCAAGAATCGCCATCAGCTCGGACGCGACAAGTTCGAGCAGCGCGTATGGGAATGGCGCGAGACCTACGGCAATCGGATTCTCAATCAGCTTCGGCGTCTCGGCGCGTCGTGCGATTGGAGCCGCGAGCGCTTCACCCTCGATGAGGGGCTATCGCGCGCGGTCAACGAAGTCTTCATCCGGCTGTATAAGCAAGGCCTCATTTACAAGGATCGCAAGCTCATCAATTGGTGTCCGCGATGTGAGACCGCGCTCTCGGACCTCGAGGTCGATCACAAGGAGCAGCGCAACGGGACGCTATGGTACATCAAGTACCCGCTCGTTGACGGCTCCGGATATATCGAGGTTGCGACGACGCGTCCCGAGACGATGCTTGGCGATACCGCGGTCGCGGTAAATCCCGAGGACAATCGCTATCGCGCGATGGTCGGGAAGAACGTGCGGCTGCCGCTGATCGGTCGCGAGATTCCGATCATCGCGGATTCGGAGGTCGATAGCGCGTTCGGCACCGGCGCGGTGAAAGTCACGCCCGCGCACGATTTCAACGACTTCGAGATTGGGCGGCGTCATCACCTCGAAGAAATTTCCGTGATGGATACGCGCGCGCGTATGAACGAGAACGCGGGCCCCTACGCGGGGCTGGATCGCGAGTCTGCGCGCAAACGCATCCTCAACGATCTCAAGTCCGCCGGCCTCTACGAAAAGGAGGAAAAGCATACCAACAACATCGGCACCTGCTCGCGCTGCGATACCATCGTCGAGCCGATGCTGTCGGAGCAATGGTTCCTCAACGTCAAGCAGATGGCCGAGAAAGCCATCGCGGCGGTGCGCGACGGCCGCACGAAATTCTTCCCGAGGTTCTGGGAGAACACCTTTTTCAACTGGATGGAAAACATCCACGACTGGTGCTTCTCGCGCCAGCTATGGTGGGGCCATCGCATCCCCGCGTATCGATGCCAGCGCTGCGACCATCTGATGGTCACCGCGGTGCGGCCGCCGAAATGCGAAGAGTGCGAAGGCACCGACCTGAAGCAAGAGGATGACGTCCTCGATACGTGGTTCAGCTCGGGCCTGTGGCCATTCTCGACGCTCGGATGGCCCGCGCCAACCCGCGACCTCGAGCGCTACTATCCCACGAGCCTGCTCGTCACCGGCTTCGACATCATCTTTTTTTGGGTCGCGCGCATGATGATGTTCGGCCTCGAATTTACCGGCGAGGTTCCCTTCCGCGACATCTACATCACGCCGCTGGTGCGCGATGCGGAAGGCAAGAAGATGAGCAAGTCGAAGGGCAACGTCGTGGATCCGTTGGAACTAATGGACACCTACGGCACCGACGCGTTGCGCTTCACCCTCGCGCAGTTGGCGGTTCAGGGCCGCGACGTGATTCTTTCGCCGGACCGTCTTAACGCCTCGCGCGCGTTCGCGAATAAGGTTTGGAACGCCGCACGGTTCACGATGGGAAATCTCGCCGATGCGCCGCAGCCGATTCCGAAAGTTGACGCGTCGCAGATGAGCCTCGCGGACCGCTGGATTCTCGATCGCCTCAACGACGCGATTCGGGAAATCACCACGGCGATCGATCGCTACGAATTCAACGTCGCCGCGATGAAGGTTTACGATTTCATCTGGCACGAGTTCTGTGACTGGTACATCGAGCTTTCCAAGGACGCGCTGAAGGCGGGCGACCCACGCCAGGCCGCCGGGCGCTACGTGATCATCCATGGATTCGATCAGATGCTGCGCCTGCTGCATCCGTTCATGCCATTCGTGTCGGAGGAAATCTGGTCTGTCATTCGGCCGTACATAGACGAGGCCGACCTCGCACCGAATCTTCCGATCGCCAAATTCCCGGCGCCTCGCGAGGAGCACGCGCTCAACCACGCGGAAGCGCTCGCGATGCGCCATCTCATCGAGGCGACTGAAGCGGTGAACTCGCTACGCGCGTTGGTAGAGATTCATCCCGGCAAAAGTGTCAACGCGATAATTCGGCCGCGCATCGGAGGCAATGGCGATTCCCACGCTGGTTTTGCTACGGACTTGGGGCGCTTCCGGAATTA
>DATGKG010000008.1:0-7744 GCA_035294805.1 Binataceae bacterium (SeqCode)
GGGCGCTCGGGCGATTTTATCGAGGAGCTGGTGGCGTTCGTAGCATGCACCCTACCCACTTGGCACATAGTCGCGCAGGCAAGAGCGACCATCGCGCGAACCGACCTCTCCCACGCAAAAACGTGGGAGAGGAAGCTCAGAAAGGAATTTCGAAGAACCTAGGCGCCGGCGGCGGCGGAGTGCGATGGCGCGCCATCCTTGATCTTCGGCAGTACGTGCTTGGCGAGCAGTTCGATAGTCTGCATCACCTTTTCATGCGGAAGCGCCGCGACCTGCACCAACGTCATCAGCAGATCGACGCCCGCCGATTGGTACTGTTTTGCGACTTTCAGGCAATCCTCGGGGTCGCCGACCATCACCGATCCGGAATCGATGCGCTTCTGCAGGCTCTCGGTCGACATCCGATAGTCGCCGAGCGCGACCGCCTGCTGCGCCATCTTCTTGTAATACTCGTAACCCTTGACGTCCCTGTTGGCGAAGGGGGTGAAAAGCTCCGCGCCTTTGCGAGTGGTGAAATCGATCGCATGCTTGCCCAACTCGATCGCTTCCTCGCGGGTCGGCGCGCATACGCATACGGTGGCGGCGGCGACTTTGTCATTGACGAACGAACCGACCGGCTCGCAATTCGCGATCGCCTTCTTGTAGGTCTCCACCAGCTTGTCGATGACGCCCGGCTCGGAAATGCCGAAACCCAGCGCGCCGATTCCCTTGTGCCCGGCGACTTCCCATGTCGAGGGCTGCGTGGCCGCCACCCACATCGCAGGATGCGGCTTCTGGATCGGCTTGGGAATTACCTCGCGCGGGGGAATCTGGAAGTACTTGCCCTGGAAGCCTTGGTAGATTTCCTGGGTCCACATCTTCGGGATTTGCGCAACCGCTTCTTCCCACATCGGGCGGGAATCTTCCGGATTGATATTGAATCCGCCGAGTTCCTGCTCGGTGATGGAGCGGCCAGTCCCGCATTCGACGCGCCCATTCGACATGATGTCGAGCACGGCGATGCGTTCGGCGACCCGCACCGGATGGTTGAACGGGATTGGCAGCAGGCTGACGCCGTGTCCAAGGCGAATATTCTTCGTTACCTGAGAGAGTGCACCGTACCAGACCTCGGGCGCCGACGAGTAGGACCATTCGTTGAGGAAGTGATGCTCGACGGTCCAGACCGAATGATAGCCGAGCTTGTCCGCGAGGATCACCTGCTCGGTGGCCTGATGATAGATGTCGTACATGAAGTTGGGGTAGTGCGGCCGCGAGCGCTGAATTTCGTATTGCAGTCCGAGTTCCATCGAGGTCTCCTTACTGATGACTGTCTGCCTGGTGCGGCTCGCGAATCATGAGCATGCGGTCCGAGCCGTTATTTCTTGATGCTCCACTGATGCATAAACTCGCGCGCCTGACGGGCCAGGGAGCGGCGCAAGTCGAAGCGAGGTCCGTGCAGATACCATAAATTAGCGAGCCCGAGGTAGCTGGCGAAGATTTGGGTCGCCGCCCACTGCGCGTCGAGGGAGGGGTCAAAGACGCCGACTTCCTTGCCCCGTTCAACCAGGACGCGAAAGTTGCGGTGGTAGCTGAGATTGGCGCGACGCATCGCACGCAGCACGCGCGGGGTTATTTTGTGCGATTCCAGGGTGATGATGAGGAGCAGGCGGCTGACCCATGGATTTTTTTCATTCATCACCGCCATGTTTTCGAAAGTCCACACGAATGCGCGGGCGAAATCTTTCTTTGTGACGATCGGGCGCGGATAGCGCTGGCCCCATTCGCCGAGCACCTTGTCGACCACCGCGAGGAAGAATTCCTCCTTGTCGCTGAAGTGCCAATAGAGCGCGCCTTTGGTGACGCCGGCCGCGCGGGCGATGCGCGAAAGCGAGGTGCCGCGGTATCCGTAGGAAGCGAACAAGTCCATCGCGGCATCGATCAGAACCTGATCGAGCGAGCCGCGACGGCGTGTCGAAGGCGCCGGTAGTTCCGGTGCGAGTGGTTTTCGAGCTGCGGTGATCATACTCCAGCTAAAGCGACCGGAATCGTGCGGCACATCGACCGGGTGGTCAAGTCGAAGCCCGAGACGTACCCAACGACTGGCGATCGCGCATCAGCCTTCCGCCGCTTACGAGGCAGGTCGGTGAGGCGAGGCTCTACTATCGCAGGAATCTGAAGATGCCGGAATACGCGAACGTCAGTTCCGAGTCGAGGGGTCGTCGGGCAACTTCATATTGCGCTCGAGACACCACTTGTCGATAACTTCGGCATTGAAGCGCCAATCGGTCCCGATTCTGAATCCTGGCAATTCACCGCGGCGAAGAAGTTTGTAGATGGTGGAGGGATGAACGCGCAGGTAGTCGGACAATTCCTTAACCGTCATAACACGCGGCAAGGTGTACTTGGATTCCGTAGCCATGGCATCTCCCGGTAAGGAAAGTTCGGCGCGCCGCTTGAAAGTTGTGAGATTATTTTTCTTGGTATTTTGCAAAACGGCTCCGCTACGATTTTACGCCCGCCTTAACTGCTCTAGTAACTCGCAAAACTGCGGGGACAGGTCAAGAGGCGCTATTGCCCGATTTATCCCATCCGAAAGCCCCGCTCCGGCTTCATGAAAGCCGTATTCTCAGTAGAATAACTTATACGCCTATATTTAGCTAGTTGTACGTAGCATTTTAGAAACGTCGAAAGGAGCTTAAGTTAGATGCGACCATCCAATCTCACTCTGTCCGCACTGATGCTTTTGTTGTTCATTTCATTGGATTCAATCCCCACTGTCCTGGCCGACGCATTAAAGCTTCAGATAACCAGTCCTGCGATATCGGATGGCGGCCGGATTCCGACGCAATTTACCTGCGACGGTGAAAATAAATCTCCCCCGCTCACCTGGACGGGTGTCCCATCGAATGCCAAATCACTGGCGCTCTTGGTTGAAGACCCCGATGCGCCGAGCGGTACGTTCGTGCACTGGGTCGTGTACGACATTTCCCCAAGCTCAACCGGCATAAAACCAAGCAATGTCGAAGGTACGGAAGGACTCAATAGTGCGGGCAAAGCCGCGTATATGGGACCATGTCCGCCGCGGGGAAATCCGCATCATTATCATTTCAGGCTGTACGCTCTCGATTCGAATCTGACCCTCGACGGCGTACCGAATGCGAGAGCGGTGCACGCCGCGACGGAGGGGCACATTATCGAAAGCGCCGATCTGGTTGGCATCTTCGGCCGCTAAACGCGAGAATCATTCGAGGTCGACGCCGCTTTCCCAACTCATCCGAATCATCCAATGAGCAAAACCTACAAAATCGTCAGCACGCTCGTGATCATCGCGGTGGTCGCGGTAGGCGGATACTACCTCTACCAGCAACATCGCGCGCGCAAGGCCGGCATGCTGACGGAGAATATCGCGCATCAGGGCGACACCTGGATGGCCGATTTCACCGCGCGCATCGGCGCGCCCGAGCCGCAGGTCTTCGACACCATCAAGAATGTCGAGCGGGCGAAATCCGATCAGGTGAAGAGTGTCGAAGTAATTTCACAATCCGGTAACACCAAGACCGTCCAGATGCTGATCGCGGGGCCTGGTGGTCAGGACATCACGACCAAGCTCGCATTCGAATATTTTCCCG
Organism: Binataceae bacterium (SeqCode); assembly: GCA_035294805.1. Lineage (GTDB taxonomy): Bacteria > Desulfobacterota > Binatia > Binatales > Binataceae > DATGKG01. The sequence goes on from DATGKG010000008.1 coordinate 3,609, forward strand.
ACCAGCATCGCATCAAATATCACACTGTCGACGGGGGAATGTTCGCGACTGAAGCTGAGTACGACCTCGAGGACGAGGGCGCCAGCACGCTGATGAAGTTCCACGAGTCGACCAAAGTCGGCCAGTCGCTGCCGGTTCCCGACGGCGTCATCAAGCAGGTCATCCGCGGCGTCTTCCTCGCGCAGCTCGAGGGGCTCAAGAAGGCGCTCAACCTCAACGAAGCCAACAGCGGCGACGATACCGACGACCCCTGATGCCGGATGAGAGCAGCGACCACTTCAGCCGCGGCGTTGATCTGTTCAATGCCGGAAACTTTTTTGAGGCGCATGAGGAAATGGAAGAGGCCATGAATCTCCTCAATGGAGATGAATCCGACTGGGAGTTCTATTTGGGACTGCTACGCGCCGCGGTCGCCAATCACAAGCTCACCGACGGCGCTATCGATAGCGCGATTTTTCATCTCCGCGCAGCGCTGAAGTTCCTCGCGCCGTATGCCGACCGCCATCGAGGTCTCAAGCTCCGCGAGTTTCGCAATGCGCTGACGGTTCAGCTCGATCGATTGCTCGCGCGCAGCGAGCTAATGCCTCCCGTACCGCGCATCGAGTTCGTCCCATAAGCACCGTGAAGCTGAATGCCGAGTTTGTGACCTCCGCGTTTTCGCTCGAGGGCTGCCCGCGATGGCATCGTGCCGAAGTCGCGCTCGCCGGCCGCTCCAACGTCGGCAAAAGCTCGCTGCTGAATGCGCTTACCGGCATCAAGGGTCTCGCGCGCACCAGCAAGACGCCCGGCCGCACCCAGAGCATCAATCTCTTCGCGATTGGCGACTCGCTCGCGCTCGCGGATTTGCCCGGCTATGGGTACGCGAAGATGCCGGGCGACGTCGCGCGCCGGATCGCCTCGTCGATGAGCGACTATCTTCACGACCGGGGAAATCTCGCGGCGCTCGTCATGCTGATAGATTCGCGCCGGGGTCCCGGTCGCGAGGAACTCGACCTCGCGAAAATCATCCGCGATCGGCAGTTGGTCCTCATCGTGGTGGCGACCAAATGTGACAAGCTCAAGCGCTCCGAGCGCGCGCGAGCGATCGCCGCGTTCGCTCCGCTCGGCATCGAGCCGATTCTATGTTCCGCGACTGAGGGCGAAGGTATCGAGGAGTTGCGCCGGCGCATCCTCAAGCTCGCGTAATTGGAATGCCTCCCGAAGTCAGCGTGATCATTCCGACCTACAACCGCCGTGCGATGGTGCATGACGCGGTCGCATCGGTGCTTGCGCAGCGCGGCGCGAATTTCGAGCTGATCGTCGTTGATGACGGCTCGACCGATGGAACTTCGGAAAGCCTCGCGCCGATCGACGGCGTCACGCTCGCGCGGACCGAGCATCGAGGCGTCGCTGCGACGCGTAATCATGGCGTCGCGATGGCGAATGCACCTCTCATCGCGTTCGTCGATTCTGACGACATCTGGATGCCCGACAAACTTCGCCGCCAGCTCGCATTCACGCGCGAGCATCCGGATTGGGCGATTTCTCAAACCGCGGAGCTGTGGGTTCGCAACGGATGCCGAGTGAATCCCGGCCGCCGTCACCTGAAACGCGCCGGCGATATCTTCGTCGATTCGCTGCGCACCTGTCTCATCAGTCCGTCCGCGGTGATTCTGAAGGCCGATCTCTTTCGCGCGCTCGGCGGGTTCGATGAGGACCTCGCCGCCGCGGAAGATTACGACTTATGGCTTCGCATCCTCGTCGATCACGAGGTCGGCCTGCTCGATGAACCGCTGATGACGCGCCGTGCCGGCCATCACGATCAACTTTCGTCCTCGATTCCCGCCATCGATCGTTTTCGCGTAATTGCGCTGATGAAGTTGCTGGCGAACGATCATCTTTCCAATTCGCGCCGCGCCGCAGTGATTGATGTGCTTATCGAGAAATGCCAAATCCTCGCGACCGGCGCGCATCGCCGCGGACGCCAATCGGAATCCATCTATCAGATCATTGCTTCGACGGCAGGCCAGTGGCGCGATGGTCCCGATGATTCGCTGGTGCGCATGACTTCCAAGGTCCGCGAGGTGATGCGAACCTCTTGCAGGGAACGAATTCGATGATGCGCGATGAAACTACCGCGGCGGCCATTCGGGCCTGCGCCGCCAGCCGTCATCTGGACGAATTCCATACCGAGAAGTGGCTCGCGATGCTGACCCCCTCGCGGATGGCGCTCCTCGACGTCGCCGAACGCCTCAAGCTACGTACCGGTCAGCTCGTCGCGACGATCGATCTGCTCGACGAGATCGAAATCCGCGAGGGCGCGTCACCAGCCGCTACCCTCGCGCGCGAAGAGATACGCCGCGCTTGCCTCAGCCAGGGTTCCGCGCCGTGGCGCGCCGCCGCCTTCATCGAAGCGCTGCGCCGGATTCGCTTCCCGCAACTGCAAGCAGCGATGGATCGCCTGTCGTCCGAAATCGCTGCGCTTAAGCTGCCGGTGGGTGTTTCGGTGGTGTTGCCCAAGGACCTCGGCTCTGATGAGTTGATGATTCGCATCAGCGCCCGCACCGGCCGCGAGCTGGAAAAGCTGCTCGAAGCGCTCGCTGATAAGAAGGCCGATCTGATTCGAATCGTTAACAAGATCGGCGGCGAAGATGACGCATGAAATTTGACCTCGACGCCATCTATGTAGAAGAGGATTGCCGCGATACTCCGCTGGCGAGGCGCGTGATTGCGCGTGCCCAATCAATCGCTCCTATCGACTTCATCGAGGATGGCCGCATTGCCGCGAGGCCTCGCGCCGATGTCGCCGACTCGTTCGCGGCAGGCAAGCGAAACATAGTTATCATGCGTCGTCGCGCCCCCTTCCTGATGGCGTGTCCGGCCGGCTCGGCTAAATTCGCCTGCTGCGGATATCTGGTGCTCACACTCTCATCAAACTGTCCGATGGATTGCAGCTACTGCTTCTTGCAGGAATATGTCGCTGACAACCCGGGCTTTCAGATTTACGCGAACTATGAAGATGCGTTCGTGGAACTCGAGAAGCTGAGCGCGAGCGCGCCTGCACGTCACTTTCGCGTCGGCACCGGAGAGCTGGCTGACTCCCTCGCGATGGATTCGCTCACCGGCCTCAGCATCGACCTGGTGAACTTTTTCGCGGCGCGCGAGAATCTGACGCTCGAACTCAAAACCAAGACCGATGAAATCGAAAATCTGCTTACGATTGATCCAAGGGGCAATGTCCTCGTCTCGTGGACGCTGTCGCCGCGCCGCGTGTTCGAGGCCTGCGAGCATCGCACCGCGTCGCCCTCGCAGCGTATCGAGGCAGCACGGCGCGTCTTCGACGCCGGCTATCGCGTTGCCTTTCATCTCGATCCGATCATCGCCTATCGCGATGCCGAGCGTGACTACGTCGAATTGATGGACGAACTCTTCGCGACGATTCCGCCCGCAAAGATTTCCTTCATCAGTATGGGTGGACTGCGGATGACGCCCGCGTTGCGTACTGCTGCCCGGCGGCGCTTTCCAAAAGACGCGATGCTGGTCGGCGAGGACGTGCTGGCCGAGGACGGGCGCTATCGAGCGTTTACCCCGCTTCGACTTCGCCTCTACAAAATTCTCGCCGACAAATTCAAAACCGCGGGCGCCGAGGTTCCATCGTACCTGTGCATGGAGGCCGCGAGCGTGCATGAGCGGGTGTTCGGCGGGCCCACATCGCATCCGTCAATTGCGGGCGAACGGCTGGCCATCGCCCGATGAGATCCTAGCGATGACACTCACATGACGCGAATTCCGCCAATCTCGAAAGCGGTACCGTCGCGCCTTACACCCGTTCCGCGCCGTTCGCCCAATGGCTATCGCGCGCCCCGCAGCGCGCGCGGGGCCCGCGGCTCGAATCCCGCGGCCGAGCGGCCGATCGGCGTGTTCGATTCCGGCATCGGCGGGTTGACCGTGCTGAAGGAACTCGTGACCGCGTTGCCGCGCGAGCATTTCATCTACCTCGGCGACACTGCGCGGCTTCCCTACGGCACCAAGTCGAATGAAGTGATCATCAAGTACTCGCGTGAGAACAGCGAATTTCTGCTCGCCAAAGGCATCAAGATGCTGGTGATCGCGTGTAACACCTCGAGTGCGGTGGCGCTCGAGCGCATCGCCGCGGA
>DATGKG010000009.1:0-17462 GCA_035294805.1 Binataceae bacterium (SeqCode)
ATGTACTTGAGGACGTATGCGCGGGTCGCCTCGCTGGTGAGATCCTCATGCGCCGGCGCCGTCACCAGCAGACCTCCCGCGAGGTCCTGCACGATTTGCACCGCCTGATGATAGTTGTGCGCGAAGTGATACTTCGCGACGTTCGTGATGAGTGTGTTCGGCACCGCGACGCCTTCCTCGATGGTGCAGGTCGCCGCCGCGTGCTCGATGAGTCCGCGTACCGTGGTGTGATACGCCGCCAAATGCGTGAGCTTGTCACGCACATGGGCCGCCTTTGAGATACCGTTGGCCTCGGCCGCCGCGAATCCCGCGCCGGCCAACATTTCGAGCAGCGGCAGCTTGTATGATACGGCGGTAAATCGATGGAAGCGTACGAAGGTCAGCGCGAGTAGGCCCGCGAAGTCGATCTCGCCCTGTAGGAATACTCGCTCCTTCGGTACGAACACATTGTCGAACACCGTCAGCGTCTCCATCATCTTGTGACGCGCAGTGATCGGATGTTCGAACTCGTTATTCTTATGCCCTCCGTGCGGACTAGCGATAAGCTTCACGCCTTGCGTGTTGACGGGCACCGCGAACGCGACGGCATAGGCTTTGTCCTCGGCGCGCATCGCGCGAGTCGGCAGCACGATGATCTCATGGCTGTTAGGCGAGACCGAGGTATGCACCTTCGCGCCGCTCACGATGATGCCGTCCGGGCGCTCCTCGACGATGCGCACATAATAGTCGGGATGGTCCTGCTGGGTCGGCCCGAGCGAGCGATCGCCCTTCACGTCGGTCTGCGCGACGCACACCGCGAGATCGTTGTCGCGGCAATGCTTGTAGAACTTCGCGACGCGCTCGCGATACTCGGGTTTGCCAGCCTTCGCCATCCGATCGGCCGTCATCGTCAGCGCGTAGAGCGCGTCGGTGCCGATCTCTTTGATGAGCACCACCAGCGTCTCGCCCTCGCGCGTGGCCGCCGCGATGAGATCGCTGCGCTTGCGCAAATCGTCGGCATTGCGCGGGATGTGATAGTAGCGGCTGTACTCGCTCCCGCCGTCCTTCATCACTGCGAGCTCGCGATACTTGGGATCCTCGGCCATGTGATAGTCGAGCGCCGCGTGATTGACGGCGAGCCCGATCACCGGATGCGTTGTGACATCGGGCACCTTATCGCCGCGATAGAAAACCGTGCGCCCATCGCGCAGCGAGCTTTTGTATTGTTCAGGCGTCTTAAGTCCCATGGTTATGATTCCTTCACGTGGATTCGAATCGCGATCGCGGAAGACTCGACTTGGCCGAGCGCGACACGCCAATATAGGTACGCGCGATGTGGCATGTCCATCTGTAGGCGCGCTCTGCGCGGGCCGTAAGCGCGCACGTCGCGGGCCGTCACAAGCGTGCGGAGATATCATGGCGAGTCCGAAAATGTTCGATTTGCACGGCAAAGTCGCGGTTGTCACCGGCGGCAATGGCGGAATCGGCCGCGGCATCGCGCTCGGATTGGCGGAGGCGGGCGCATCGATTGCGATCCTCGCGCGCAACGAAGAAAAGAGCCGCACCGTCGTCGAGGAGATCAAGCGCCACGACGTTCCGGTCGCCGCGATTGCGCTCGACGTCACCAAACGCGCGACCTTGCGCCCCGCCATGGATGAAGTCGAAACGAAGCTCGGCCCCATCGACATCCTCGTCAACAACGCTGGTATTTCGGTACAGCGCGGAACGCTCAAGCTTGCGGCGGAAGCATGGGACAGCGTCATCGAGACGAATCTCAACTCCGTATTCCTGCTCTCGCAAATTGCCGCGCAATCAATGGTGAAGCGCAAGCGCGGAAAGATCATCAACATCGCGAGCGAGTATTCGCGCTTCGGCTCCGGCGCGGTGCCCTCGTACTCGGCGGCTAAGGGCGGCGTGGTGCAGCTCACGAAATCGATGGCGATCGAACTCGCACGCGCCAATATCCAGGTCAATGCGATCGTGCCCGGATGGATCTGGACTGACATGACGAGCGGCGTGAAGGGCACTCCTTTCTATGACGAAATCATAACGCGCACGCCGGCGGGCCGTTTTGGCGAGCCCGAGGAGATGGCGGGCACTGCGGTGTTCCTGGCGTCGGACGCGTCGAACTTCGTGACCGGTGAAGTGGTTTATGTCGATGGCGGTTTCGCCATCCGCTAGACAGTCATGGCGAAGAAGCGCGCTCTTAACCTCAATCATTCGCCGCGCGTGGAGCACGGCCTGCATGCCCGCAATCTCGCGATGCCGGAGTTGGGGCCCGCACGCGTACTGGTTGCGGGGGAGGTGATTCTCGATCGCTATATGCACGGCGACGTATCGCGTATCTCGCCGGAGGCGCCGATTCCCGTGCTGCGCGTGACGCGGCGCGAGGAAAAGCCCGGCAACGCGGGTTTCGTGATGGCGAACCTGCGCGCGCTCGGTGCGGAGGTCAGCGCCGCGAGCGTCGTAGGAGGCGATCGCGATGGCGCGCTGCTACGCGAGATTTTCGGCGGCTTGGGAATCAGCATGCGCGCGATGCTCAGCGATCCCGGCCGTCCTACGACCGTAAAGGCGCGCCTGCTCGGCTCGGTGCAGAGCGCCAATCGCGCAACGCAGCAACTTTTGCGCGTCGATGAGGAAGACAGCCTGCCGCTCGCACCGGCGATCGAGCGCGAGCTCATCGTGCGGATGCGACGCGAGCTGCCCCGCGTGGATGGTGTGCTGATTTCTGACATCAACAAGGGCCTGCTTACGCCGAGTCTACTGCGCGCGATCATCGACGGCGCACGCAAAAGAAAGATTCCGGTGATCGTCGATCCGCGGGTGACGGAAGATTTTTCCATCTATCGCGGCGCGACCGCGATCACGCCCAATCGCTTCGAAACCGAAACCGCGACCGGTATCAAGATGACCGACCGCGATGCATGGCGCGAAGCCGGCGAGTTGCTCATCAAGCGGCTCGGGCTGGAGGCGTGCCTCATCACGCTCGATCGCGACGGGATGTACCTGGTCGAGCGCGGCGGCGCGTCGACCTATATTCCCACTGTGCCGCGCGAGGTTTACGACGTAACCGGCGCGGGCGACGTGGTGCTCAGCACCTTCGGGCTGTTCATGATCGGCGGGCTGGGATTTTCCTCGGCGGCGCGGCTGGCGAATCTCGCTGCGAGTATCGAGGTGACGCGGCTGGGCACCGATGTGATCTCACGCGACGATCTCTCGCGCGCGATGACGCCGAACAGCGAGCATTCGGAGCGCAAGATTCTTTCGCATGACGAAGTGCGATCCGCACTCGCGCGCGATCGCCGCGCCGGCAAAACCATCGTCTTCACCAACGGATGCTTCGATCTGATTCATGCCGGGCACTTGCAGCTACTCAACTTCGCGCGCTCGCAAGGCGATAAGCTGGTGGTCGGAATCAATAGCGATCGCAGCGTGCGGATACTCAAGGGCGACGACCGTCCTCTATATCCGGCCTCGGAGCGCGCGCGCATTCTCGCCGCGCTGGAACCGGTCGACTACGTCGTCGTCTTCGATGACCCGCGCGCGGAAAAAATCGTGCGGGTGGTGCGGCCGAATGTGTTGGTGAAGGGCGAGGACTATCGCGGGCAAGTCGTCGACGGGCAAAAGTTCGTCGAGTCATACGGTGGATGCGTCGCGCTGGCGCCGATACTCGCGGGCAAGAGCACCTCGGGCACCATCACGCGGATGCGCGCACACCGAAACGGCGCTTGACGATTCCGAGGAAGCCGCGAAATTCCGGCAGATCGAGCAGATAAGCGAGGCCGAGATAAATCGCGCCAAAGACTGGAATCACCATCAGCGCCTGGAGGCGCGGGCCGGTGTGGGGCGTCCAATATTTGATCGCGAATGCGATCGTAGCTGCGAGAATCGCCATGCCCCATAGTTGGCCGAGAAATTTTCGGTCGAGGCCGGTCCACCCGACACGTTGATTGAGCGCGCGGCGCAACAGCGTGAATTCCACCCATGCCGCCATTCCCGCCGACGCCGTGAGGCCCGCGACTCCCCATCGCTGATCGATTCCAAGCAGGCCGGGCAGCGGAATCGCGAACAGATATCCAAGCATACCGGAAAGAAATACTCGCACTAGCGCGAACTTGAATGGAGTTTTGGTGTCCCATAGCGCATAGAACGCGGAGTTGTAGAGACGTCCCATCGTGCTGGCAAGCATCCCCACCCCCGAACCGGCAAGCACCGCCCATACATAGACTGCGTCGTGATGGGTGAAGTGTCCCGATTGAAAAACCAGCGCGACGATCACATCGCCGATCGCAAAAAATGCCGCGGCGGAAGGAACCACCAGAAATGCGATTTGGCGCAATCCCGAATTGAGCCGGCGGCGTAAAGTGGCTTCGACATCGTCCGCGAGCGCGGTCGCGCGCGACATCGACGGCAACTCCGCCGCCGCGATCGACAAGCCGAATAAGCTTACCGGCAGCATGTAGAAGATCTGCCCGTAGTTGAATGCCGATACGGCGCCGATCGGTAACCAGCTCGCGAGGAAGTTATCGACATAGGCGCTGAACTGGCCGACTCCGCGCGACATCACTACCGGGCCGAGGTTTTTGAACACCGCGCGCAGGGATTCCGAGACCTTCACGAAGTCGATGCGCATTCTCCGCAGTAGCGCGAACGTCTGCGGCAATTGCGCGACGATTTGAAGCGCGGCGCCGGCGACCGCTCCCCACGCGAGGTCGATCGCGAGCGCATCCTGCGAACGGCGCGGGCCGTAGAAAAGGAGCGTTCCGATCATCGCGAGATTGAACGCGACCGGCGCCGCATACGACATGAAAAATTTGTGATGGCTGTTGAGCACACCGAGGCACCACGCCGACATCACGAGCAACCCGGTGCATGGAAACAGCACGCGCACAATCGTGATCGTGAGTTCCCGGCGATCTCCCGCAAATCCGGGCGCGATGGCGGTGATGAGATACGGCGCGGTCGCCATCCCGACCGCGACCAGCACGCTGACCGCCAGCGCCAAGACGGCGCCGACCGCCCATGCGAGCATGTCGGCTATTTCCTCTTCGCCCTCGCCGAGCAGGCGGCTGTAAACGGGAATGAACGAGGCCGACAACACGCCCTCGCCCAGCAGGTTCTGCAGGATGTTTGGGATGCGGAAGCCGGCCTTGAAAGCGTCGGCGGCGCCAGAATTGCCGAGATAATGTGCGAAGACACTTTCGCGAATCACGCCCGCGATGCGCGAGAGCAGGATGCCCGAGGCGACCAGCCCTGCGCCGCCGACCGCGAGAGTCGCCGGCTTCGATGCGGCTATAGCAGCGTCCTGGTCGACCGCGGCATTGTGCGCGATGACCACGTCAGCAGAATCAAGCGGGCGCTTTTGTGGATGGATGGCTACGACAGCAACTCCATGAGAGATCGCATGAGTATAGCGACCGCATCATCGAGCTTGTAGGTGGGAGCCATCGGACGCAAATGCGGATAGAATGGCTGAGTGGGTTTCTCTCTTTATCTTCACATTCCCTACTGCCAGGCGAAATGTCCGTACTGCGATTTCAATTCGCATGCGGCAACCGCGTGGCCGGAGGAGGACTACACGCGCGCGCTCATCGTCGAGATGACGCGTCGCGCGCAGGAAAGGGCATTCAAGAGCGAATCGGTTTCGACGATATTCTTTGGTGGTGGGACGCCGTCGCTGTTTCAGCCTTCATCAATCGCAAAGATTCTCGATGCGGCGCAAAACACGTTTGGTATCGAGCGCGATGCGGAAATCACGCTGGAGGCGAATCCAGGAACCGTCGATCTCGAGAAGATGCGCGGATTCCGGTCGAGCGGTATCAATCGAATCAGCTTCGGTGCGCAGTCATTCAACGATACGACGCTGAAGTTCCTCGGGCGCATCCATAATGCCGAGCAAACGCGCGAGGCCGCCAGGATGGCGCATCGCGCGGGGTTCGCACGCGTCAACCTCGATCTCATCTTCGCAGTTCCCGGGCAGACCCGCGCGGACGTCTTGCACGATATTGGGGAGGCTACGGCGCTCGAGCCCGATCACATTTCCGCATACAACCTCACCTTCGAGGAAGGGACGGTTTTCTTCAGCGAGATGCGGCACGGAAAGATTCGTCCGCTCGAAAGCGATGAGCAGGCCGAGATGTACGCCGCGGTGCGCGAGGAGCTGCCACGGCGCGGCTATGCGATGTACGAAATTTCCAACTACGCGCAGACTGGCCGCGAATGCCGTCACAACCTGACCTACTGGCACAACGAAACGTATCTTGGACTGGGCGCGGGTGCGCATAGCTTCGCGCGCGATGGCGCGGGCGGCCGACGATGGTGGAACGAGCGCAATCCAGCCCGTTATATCGCGCTGACGACGGAGAGCGGGGTCGCGGAGACGGGGAGCGAGAGTGTTGCGCCGAAAACCTCGATGGGCGAGTTCGTGTTTTTGAATTTGCGATTGCGCGAAGGATTTGCGTTGGCGGATTTCGACACGCGATTTGCCACCAGTTTCGAGAACGCATTCGGTTCGCGAACCGCGCGGTTGTTTGAGGGTGGATTACTGGAGAATCGCGAAGATCGCATCCGCCTGACGGAACGCGGCCTCGAACTTGCGGATTCGGTGTTCGCAGAGTTCGTATGATGACGCGCGCTAGCTCTGCAGCGACGTAGTGAGAATTTCCACCATCCGCTCGGGCGTCGCGAGACGGATGAACGCGCCGAGGCGCGGGCCGCGCTCCTGGCCCAGCAGCACACGATAGAGGAGCGGAAAAATTTTGCCCGGCTTATCGTAGTTCTCTCGCCCGAGGTCGTAGATCTTCTTCTCGATTTCCTCCGCCGATGCGCCCGCGTTCGAGGCGAGGAATTCGATCAGCGCGCGCAACTGCTCGCGTTCGGCGACTTGCGGCAGGTAGCGCTGCTTGTTCGGCTCGATGAAATCCGCGTAAAAATTCAGCGCGCATTCCATCAGAACCTTGCCCATCCGTTCGGTTTCCGGATTGCTCGCAATCTTTGGATCGTAGCCGGTCAGATAATTCCAAATCAGCTCGCGATCCGAGGTGCCTAACGCCGAGACGAGGTTCATGATCATCCCGAAGCTAAGCTCGGAGTCGAAGTGGCGCGGCGTCGTACTCTGAATCACCAAATCGATTGGATGATTGCGCCGATCCGCTTCTGGCGCCGCGGCGTAGGCGCGCAACGCATCGAGGTAATCGTCGACATACTGCGGGATCGCTTCGAGGAACAACTTGCGCGCGCGGCGTGGATTGAGCAGCAGGAAATACTTGAGCACCTCGATCGGCGCATAGCGCGTCCATTGCTCGACGGTGACGCCGCGGCCGACCGACTTCGAAACCTTGTGGCCCTCTTCATCGAGGAACATCTCAAACGGAAATCCGATCGGGGGCTTGCCGCCGAGCACTTTGAGAATTTGCCCCGACAGCCGCGCCGAATCGATGAGGTCTTTGCCGTAGAGTTCGTAGTCGACCTTGAGGGCGTACCATCTCAGCGCCCAGTCGACCTTCCATCCGACCTTGGCCTTGCCGCCGAGCACCGATTGCTCGCCGCGAAAGCCGCATGGATGCGCGCCGCCGAAACTGCGCTCACATGAAAATTCCACCGTCGCGCGTTCCGGATGATACGCGGTGACGAGTGTCGAATTGACCTGCCCACATTGCGGACATAGCGGCATGACGGGCGACCATCCGATGCGATTCTCCTCGCGCAGCGTGGGCGCGATGATGTCGATGATCTGCCGATGGCGCGCAAGGATCAGCTTCAGCGCTTCATCGAACGCGCCGCTACCATACATATCGGTGGACTTGATCAGCTCGTATTCGATTTCGACCGGCGCGAGAAAGCGGCCGAGCAGGCTCAGCATGTGTTCTGAAAATGACGCATGACAATCGCCGAATGGATCCGGAATGCGCGAGACTGGCTCGCCGAGATGAAAGCTGGTTCCTTCGCGATTGGGGACGTTTTCAGGAACTTTGCGCAGGCCGTCCATGTCGTCGATAAAAACAATCAGGCGCGTAGGCCGATCAGCCGGTATGACTCCCGAATGCTGAAGCTGCTGGAACGCCTTGCGCACGTAGGACGGACGCAGCACCTCCGACATTGTGCCGAGATGCGGCATGCCCGACGGACCGAAGCCGCTCTGGAAAATCACCGGTCGGCCCAGTTCGTAGTTCGCGGCGCGATCGGCGACCTTACGAGCCTCCTCGTAGGGCCACAAATACAGATCCGATTGCGTCTTTGCTTCGGGCGCCATGTCGACTGCTATTCCTCCTCCGGTTGTCGTCCGCGCAAAACCACCGCCACCGTATCGTGAACCCACGGATCGATTTGCAGATGGCGAATTTTTTCCGATGAGAGCCGCAGCTTCACGCCGCAGTTCGGACACACGAGGCCCTCATACTTGAGACCACCGGCATCTTCCAGCGTCAGCTTCAAAATCCACTCGGCGGCGGGCCGGCGACATATGATGCATGTCGGCGCCGGTTCCTGATGTGTCTCTCCGTGGGGCATAGAATGGTTATGTATATCACGCTTGACCGCGAGGGGGATGACCCAACGCGCCGATGGGTGAGTTTTGTCTTACCTTGCGCCGTCCTATAGATTGATTGTTAGCAAGGACGTGACGATTAACTTATCTCGATGTGCTCCTGACCCGCCGCTGCGGGTCCATTCCCGGCTTTTCTCTCCGTTGCGCGCGCGCCTGTCTAACATCGTGACGCGCAACTAAAAGCCGCCATTTGCTTCGGGCGACAGACGCCCGCGAGCAGGCTTCGGTCCCGGATGGATAAGGAACTCACCAGACAAAAGATCAAGGAACTTCGCGCGATGGTCGCCGAAAGCGATCGCATCGCCATTGTGTTGCAGGATGATCCCGACCCCGATGCGATGGCGAGCGCGATGGCCCTGCGCGCGCTGCTCGGGCGCAACAAGCAGACCACGCCGATTTTCGCCTTCGCGCCGGTGACGCGGCCCGAGAACCGCACCATGGTGCATCTACTCGAAATCGAGATTCAGCCCGCAACGCCAGAGGCGCTGGGCGAGTTCGACAAGATCGCTATGCTCGATGTGCAGCCCCCCTACTTCGGCGAGAAAATCAAAACCGCCAATATCGTCATCGACCATCATCCGGGCTATGGGCCGCACAATTCGATGTTTCAAGACGTCCGTCCGAAGTACGGCGCGACCTCGACCATCATGACCGAGTACATGATCAGCGCCGACGAGCACATCAGCGAACGGCTCGCCACCGCACTGCTATATGGTATCCGCACCGATACCGTGATGCTGTCGCGGCGCGTGACCGACGACGATGTGCTTGCCTTCACGCATCTGTATCCAATCGCGAACTACAGTCTACTGCGCCAATTCGAGCGTCCCGAGCTGCCACTTCAATTCGCGAAGATTCTCTCCCGCGCGATGCGCCGGCTCGAGGTGAAAGACGGAATCGTGGTGCTGAACCTCGGCCGCGTGGCGCGCGACGATCTTATCGTGCAGATGGCGGACTTCTGCCTGCAGTTCGAGGGCGTGCAGTGGGTCGCCGTCGCGGGCAAGCTCGGAACCAACCTCGTCGTCGCGCTGCGCAATCATGGTAACACCCGCCAACCCGCCGGCGAAATGGCAAAACACCTGGCGGCCGATATCGGCAGCGGCGGAGGTCATCGTGACATGGCGAAGGCGGTGATTCCGCTCCGCGCGTGGCGCGCGCGCGAGGGCACCACCAGCGACACGCTAACGGAGGCACGGCTGCGCGAAATCTTCACCGCCGATTTGGCCGCAACGGTGGAAGATTCCGATGGACGTCCATCGGTAACGCGCGCGGGCGCGTCTTGATCGAGCCGGGCGCGGGCAGGGTAACAATCGTGAGCGTGGCGGAGGGGAACGTCGAAATCAAAAACAAGCTCGGGCTTCATCTGCGCGCCGCGACGATGCTGGTGAAGACCGCGGGGAAATTTTCCGCAGCGATCACATTGACGCGCGGCAAGGATCGCGCGAGCGCACGCAGTGTCATCGGCCTAATGACACTTGGCGCGGGCCTCGGCTCGAAGCTTACGGTGAAAGCTGAAGGCGCCGATGCGGAGCAGGCGCTGAAGGCGGTCGAAGCATTGTTCAACGACAAGTTCGGCGAAGAGTAACACTCTTTACGGCAACTGCGAAAACAGGCGTAAAAGCCGCCAAATAGTAGACTGTATGCTTGCGGATGGTGACACCTCGTCGAAAAAGCTGCTCTTCCTCGCTTGTGCCGAGTCGTGCTATAAAATGATGGTTAAAGACGCTATACAGTGTGGTACGTAGTCAGGATAGGAACTCACACGTGGTAACCTCCGCGCACGTTCAGCGTTGGTCTGAGGGTCGCGAATACCTTAGGCTATGCAACGCTTCGTTGCGCCAAGGAAATTATTCCGAAGCGCTGAACTGGCTGCACCAAGCTCATAATCTAGGCCGCGATAACATCCCGCTCCATGCGATGGCTCATTTGCGGTACGTCCGATTTTCCATTCATGAGGCGGATTATAGGCGCGCATTAGGTCACGTTTTCTGGGCGATTTGCTCGCCAATCATGGTGCCGATCGAGCGCAACAAAAGAACTGCTGTGGTCGGCCAGTGGACCCCGGCGCCGAGAAAGATCGATAGTGCGGCTTCCAGCGGTCCATTATCTGTCGTGGCGATTAATGCATCGTCGCCAAGGGCAGACGCACCTTAAATTCCGCGCCCCTTCCGATCCCCTCGCTCGATGCGGTGACTTTTCCGCCGTGCAGTTCCGTAACCTGCCTCACGACCGACAGCCCGAGACCCAACCCGTGCGGAGGAGTCAGCGCCGCCTGCGCGAACGGCTCGAAGATGCGTTCGAGCAATTCAGGCGCGATGCCGATGCCGTTATCGCACACTCTAAGCAGCGCGCATTCCCCGTCGCATGCTAGCGTCACCTCGATACGTCCAGCTGGTTGGGAAAATTTGATCGCGTTGCTGATTAAATTCGCGATCACCTGGCGCATCCGGACCGGATCGGCCACCATCGTTAGCGGCTCATCGGGAAGCGCAACCGCAAGGACCATCTCGCGCTGACGCGCCATGTCCTCGAATGACTGCGCACTCTCGCGCACCAGCGCGGTTAAGTCGATCGACTCAAGCGCGAGGGTCATCTTGCCGGCCAGCACTCGGGAGACATCGAGGAGATCGTCGACCAGCGAGGAAAGCTGGCGCGTCTCGCGGCCGATCAGTGTCCGCATTCTCACCAGCCGTTCGTCGCTAAGACTTTCGCGTTCCAGCATCCGCGCCACAATGCTGATCGAGTTGAGCGGATTACGCAGCTCGTGGCCGAGCATCGCGAGGAAGCGATCGCGCGAAGCGACACCATCCTGCGCGGTCTTGAACAGCCGCGCATTGTCGACCGCAATCGCGGCGCGATTGGCGATCTCTTCGGCGAGTTTCAAATCTTCCTGCACGTAATGCCGTCCCGACTCGACCGATACCCACACCATTACCCCGAGGATTTGTCCGCGCGATCGCAATGGAACCGCGAGCGCCGCGTTCGCCTGGGCCCCGACTGACGATTCGTATTGTTCGCGGCTGAGCATTACGCCGACATCGGTCGCAGTCATTGCATCCTCGATAAGAATTGATTGCCCAGTGCGATGAACTATCTGGAGCGGCTGGTCAGGCCGTTCGATGAGCGGATAGTGGCGAAAGAATTCGCGCGCGATTTCGGTGCGCGCAGGGTCGCTGTGTGCGCTCGTCACCATCTCGAGTTTTCCCTGACTCGACTCAAGAAAGATGATGCAATCGTCGGCCAGCGCCGGAACGATTACGCCGGTAACGTTGGCGAGCGTGGTTTCGTAGTCAAGCGAGGAGTCGAGCGTTCTGCCGGCCTCCGCCAGAATCTGCAGCCGCTCTTCAGCCTGCTTATGCTTTGTGATGTCGGTGGTAACCACGCGCACCATCGGCCGCCTGTTGGGCGTGCGCGACACGCGGACCACGTCTCTCATCCAGAGCATGCGGCCATCACCATGCCGCACCCGATACTGGACCTCAAAGTCGCGCCCGGCGCGGATTCCCGCCGAGTACGACCTCATGACGTGCTGGTAGTCTGCGTCCAGGATCAGGAGGCGCGATGCGCTCCGGTCTTTCAACTGGTCCGTGGAGTATCCGAGCAAGCCTTCCGCAGCCTGATTGACGTAAGTAACTTCGTCGACCGGATGGCCGTGGCCCTCCCACAGTGCCTCCCATACCGACGCCTGCAGTCCATTGAGGAGGTCGCTCAGGCGGTGATTGGCGAGTTTTTCGGCTTCGTGGAGGCGCGCATTGTCGATCGCGTAGGCGGCCCGCTGCGCGATCGCTTCCGCGATCTTCAAATCATCAGTGCTGTAGCGGCGCCTCGAGTTGGTACTCAGCCACGTCATCACACCGATCGTTTCGCCGCGCGCGGTGAGCGGCACGACGATGCGCGATCGGATACCCAGTTTCAGGATGACATCGAGGAGTTCTTCATCAGGACGCGGCCCTCCATCCAGCCTCATTTCGGGGTCGTGAATCAGTATCGGCTCGCCACTCGCCATGACCAGGAATATCGGCATATTCGGATGGAGGCGCGGCGTGAGCTGGCCTATCAGCGTGCCGAGCAGCTCGCCTCGCGCGGCGTCGGTATGCGCGCTGGCGACGAGCTCCGGTTCGCCATCAGGCTTCTTCAAAAGAACGAAGCAGTCGTCGGCGACCGCAGGAACGATCAAGTTGGTGACATTCTTGAGCGTGACCTGATAATCGAGCGAGGTCGTAAGCTCGTGGCCCGCCCTCGCGATCAATTCGCTCGTGAGACGGTTGCGTACGATCGTTCGCGGCGACGGTTGCTTCTCCGCGACGGCGCCTCGCGTGGCGCGAGGCTTCGGCTTCGGAGTCTTCGGTTTCCTCACGAGGCCCCCTTCAGGTTTTGGATGTGATGCCGACGGGAACCATCAAACCGCAAAGCCAGCCGGGTTTCCAGACGTGCCTCGTGAGGTTGTGTTCAATCAGCGTCGATATTCGGGCGTAACTTCGATCGTTAGCTTTTCTGTCCCGCGCAAAATCGTTAGCGCCGTTTTCACGTCCGCGTGCTCATCGCTGAGCAGCTTGTGCAGTGTATCGATGCTCGAGATCGAATGCTCTCCGAATGCGATCACGATGTCGTTGGGACGAACTCCCGCCTTGTCCGCGGCGCCGCCGGCCTCGACCTGCGAGACCATCACACCACTTTCGACCGCGAGGCGATAAAACCTCACCACCTTGCGCAGAATCGGCACGTTCATGCCAGCGATTCCCAGGTGCGCGCGGATGATGCGTCCGTCGCGAAGCAGCCGCGCCGCCACGAACTTCACCGTGTTCACGGCAATGGCGAAACAGATTCCCTGCGCGGGCAGAATGACCGCGGTATTGACGCCGATCACCTGCCCTCGCGAGTTGACGAGCGGCCCGCCCGAGTTGCCGGGATTCAGCGCCGCATCGGTCTGGATGACGTTATCGATCATGCGTCCCGATGCCGCGCGCAGCGAGCGTCCCATCGCGCTAACTACGCCAGCCGTGACGCTGTATTGAAATCCGTACGGACTCCCAATCGCGATCGCGACCTGGCCAACCTTCAGCGCCGAGGAGTCGCCTAACTCGGCCGCAGTCAGATCGGGCGCGCCGATGCGCAGTACCGCGAGATCGGAATCGGGATCCTCGCCGACCAGGTCGGCGCTCATCCGGCGTCCGTCCAGCAGGGTGAGATGAATCGTCGACGCGCGATTGACGACGTGGCTGTTGGTTAAAACAAAGCCATCGGGGGTGAAGATGAATCCCGACCCCGAGCCTCCGCGCGCGCCCTCCGAGCCTTTGGAGTGGGCGACCTCGACATGAACGACGCTGGGACTGACTTTCTCAGCGGCCCCGGAAACCGCCGTCGAGTAGGCATCGAGCAGTTGCGCGTCGGAGGGCTGAGCAACGGAAGCGCCGGGCGTAGCCGGCCGAATGTGGTCGTCAAGAATTCGCCGTACAGTTGCCTTCATTGTGTTGCACCTGCGGCGCGCCCAAACGATGCGGGCATAGCCGCATGGGGAAAGATAACCATTGATAAGGAAGCTTGCGGCCTAGAAGCCGAGGTGATGGAGGATCTCGGTGCCGTGATTTGCGAGGACGCGCGACAGGGCGAACAGCGTCCCGAAAATGGCGCCGAAGATGCCGCCGTTGACGCGAATCCAGTCCAGATGCTGGCGGGTCTTCGATTCGATCTGGAATCTGATCTTCTCGTCGTCGAGCTTCATCAGGTTTTCCTTGACCATTTCGGTAATCTGGCCGCGGCTGGTTCGGACCGCGCGCGCTACGAACGTATCGATGATGCGGCTGGCCAGCTCATGCGCCGGGCTTTCCGGGTCATGAAGTTGCTGGCCGATTTCGTGCACCGCGCTCTCCAGCGTCGCCATCAGATCGGGGTCGTCGCGAAGCTGCGGCAGGCGGGTGCGCAGATTAGAGGCGAGTTGCGAGCTGATCGATTTCACGCCGAGCCGATTGAGCGCGCCATACACGCGCCGATACGAGTTCGGCAGTGCCTTGCGCAGGAAGTTCTCGAGGCGATCTACAACTTCCGGCGCTTCGAAGTACATCGCGGCGCGATTGAGCAGGCGATCGAACTCCGGTTGGGCCAGGAACTCCGCCAGATCGACCTCCTCGAGTGCGGTACCCAGCCGGCCTACCAGGTTCATCCGGTTGAGGCGATCGCCGATCATCGCGGGCGTCAGCCATTCCTTCTCGATCGTGTTCGCGATGCCGTTGATCAGTTTGACGCGATTGCGCGGCAGCACGCCGGAGCCGGGCAGGTACCATTTGCGCTCGAAAATCATCCGCAGCGCGATGTAGTCGCATAGCCCGCCGATGAGCGCCGCCTCCGAGATGGTGGCGATCAACTCGCCCGAGGTATGCCAGGTCGTGAAGCGCAGCATCGCCCATGCGATTGCGTATACGACGCCGGAAAACGCCAGCGTGACGCCGCCCTTGTGGGTGAAGAGAAAGTGCTTAAGCCCCGACGACGTGGGCTCTTCGGCATCCTGCGTCACGCGACCGTTTTGATGTAGCGTCGCGTCCGGCAGCGGCGGGCCCGGATGCGATCCCTCGCTGGTGCCGAAATCCGGATGAGTCGCGTCCACGTCATTATTGTACCGAAATCGACCGCATCCGATGATAGCGGCGGTGGGAACCGGCGCAGCGACTAAGTTAGAATAAGCCCTCTTATGCAGTGGACGACCGCGAAAATACGGCAATCTTTTCTCGATTTCTTCAAAGAACGGCAACACCAGATCGTGCCCTCGGCATCGATCATTCCGCGCGGCGACGCGACGCTCCTCTTCACCAACGCCGGCATGGTGCAGTTCAAGGACTATTTCCTTGGGGTGCGCACGCCGCCGTCGCGCCGGGTCGCCGACAGCCAGAAATGCCTGCGCATCTCGGGCAAGCATAACGACCTCGAAGCGGTCGGCCGCGACACCTACCATCACACCTTCTTCGAGATGCTCGGTAACTGGTCGTTCGGGGATTACTACAAAGAGGCGGCCATCCCGTGGCATTGGGAGCTGATCACTAAGGTCTGGAAGATTCCCGCCGACCGATTGTGGGCGACGATTTATACCGATGACGACGAAGCCGAAGCGGTATGGAAGAAGATTCCCGACCTGCTGCCCGGCCGCATCCTGCGCTTCGAGAAGGAAAATTTCTGGGAGATGGGCGATACCGGCCCCTGCGGCCCGTGCTCCGAGATCCACTTCGATCGCGGCGAGGGCGCATGTAAGGGCGACGCGACGCATCCCGGTATCCAATGCGCGGTCAACGTCGAAGGATGCGAGCGCTTCGTCGAGCTCGGCAATCTGGTCTTCATCCAGTACAACCGCGATGCCTCGGGCAAGCTGACGCCGCTGCCGATGAAGCACGTCGATACGGGCAGCGGTCTGGAGCGCATTACCGCGGCGGTGCAGAGCCTCGAAACCGGCAAGCTGCTCGGCAACTACGACATCGATTTGTTCCAGACCATCATTAAGCGAATCGAGCGCGTCACCGCCGAGCTCGGCAATGGCGCGCGCTACGGACAGAACGAGGAATTCGACATCTCCTTTCGCGCGATCGCCGACCATGCGCGCACGATTAGTTTCCTCGCGGCGGAGGGGCTCACGCCAGGCAATAGCGATCGCGAGTACGTGATGCGTCGGGTCGTGCGGCGCGCGGCGCGCCATGGCCGCTATCTCGGCATTCATGGCTCGTTTCTCGCACAGGTGCAAAAGGGGGTCATCGACGCTATGGGTGAGGCGTATCCGGAGCTACGCGAGCATGCGAAGAAAATCGCCGAGGTGGTCACCAACGAGGAAGTTCGCTTCGGCGAGACGCTCGATCGCGGGCTGGAGCTGATCGACGGGGAACGCAAGCGCCTAAAGCAGAGCGGAGGGCATACGCTCGCGGGCGATGTCGCCTTCAAACTCTACGATACGTATGGTTTTCCGCTCGATCTGACGCAAGACGTGCTGCGCACCGACGGAATCAACGTCGATGTCGCCGGCTTCGAGCGGTTGATGGACGAGCAGCGCGAGCGCGCCCGCGCCGCGCGCAAGGAAGAGATGGCCGCGCCGGAAATCCAACTCGGCGCAGGCAGGTCGTCGCGTTTTGTCGGCTATCACGAATACGAGCGGGACGCCGAAATTCTCGCGGCGAGCGGTAAGGACGGTGAATCGGTAGCGGTGGTCGTCGCGGAGACTCCCTTCTATCCCGAAGGCGGCGGCCAAATCGGCGATCGCGGCGTCATCGAGGCTGACTCCGGCGCGTTGCTCGAAGTCGTCGACACGCGCAAGGCCGACGGCTCCATCGTGCACGTCGGTCGCCTGCTGCGCGGCAAAATCGGTGAGTTCGAAAAGGGGCGCCGCGTGCATCTAAAGGTCGATCGCGAGCGGCGCGATTCCGCGATGCGCAACCATTCGGCCACCCACATCCTCCACTACGCGCTGCGCGATGTGCTCGGAGACAAAGTGCATCAGGCGGGCTCGCTGGTCGCGCCTAATCGCCTGCGCTTCGATTTTCATCATCAGGGAGCGATTGCGGAAGGCGACTTGGAAACTATCGAGGCGGAGATCAACGCGCGCATCCGCGAAAACGCGCCAGTCCGCTTCGATGAGATGGCATACAACGACGCCATAAAAGCGGGCGCGCTCGCATTCTTCGGCGACAAGTACGGCGACGTTGTCCGCGTCATCAGGATGGGCGATTTTTCCGTCGAGCTATGCGGCGGGACGCACGTCGATGCAACCGGGCAGATTGGCATCTTCAAGCTGGAGGCCGAATCGGGCGTCGCTGCGGGCGTACGCCGTATCGAAGCGCTGACCGGCTCGGGCGCTCTGGAAGCAGTCCGCAAGCGCGAGAAGATTCTCGAAGATATCGGGCATTACCTCGGCGCGCGCGACGCGCAGGCGCTCGATAGGCTTGAAAAACTGGTCGCGCGCGAAAAG
>DATGKG010000010.1:0-12987 GCA_035294805.1 Binataceae bacterium (SeqCode)
GGCGTCGTGCGCCGGGCCTTCGCTGGAGTGCGCGAGAATCTTCTCCAGCTCGGCGCGGCGTCTATCGAGTTCCTGCAAACGCGTCAGCGCAGAAAGCGTCTCGGCGAGCACGCTACGACCGCCCATTTCCGGCGATTCCTGGTGCAAATATGCCACCCGCGCGCGCTGCGGCAATGAGACGCGGCCGGAATCGGGCGCCGTCACACCGCCGATAATTTTGAGCAGCGTGGACTTTCCCGCGCCATTTAGTCCAACCAGACCGACCCTGCCGTCGTCAGCCATCGACCAGCTTACATCGGCAAGGATTTTGCGTGCCCCGAAGGACTTCGAGATGTTGTCGAGACTCAGCACGTTGAAACGAGCATCGTATCAGCCGCGAAGGATGGAACAAACCTCGTCTCCGATGGCTTCGCGGCCAGAGCCTCAATTGTGAGGTCTGAGGTCGTCGATGCGACTACAAGGTCATATATCCTACAAAAAGTTGCATAACAGCCCTGTTAGTATGTCTACTGGCATGTTAGGATTCTCTACTATATGACACATTTTGGGCCGCCCTATGCTTTACCGCGCAATTCCGAGGAACTGGGCCGGTTGTGCCTCAAGCTGCTCCGGCGCCATTGGCAGATGCCGGGGCTGGAGCACTTCCAGGAGACCGTCGAGCGCGAGCCTGGAATCGATTTGCTCGAGGTCAGCGGACGGGCGCGGCTATCGGCGGCGCGATGCGACTTGCGCCTGCTGCGCGAATCGCCAACCCTCTCGGAACTGCGCAAAATGGTCGAGCGTGCCGCTAATCTTTCGCTTCCGATCGGACATTTGACTATCGCGACTACCGCATGGCGTTCCAAGACCATCAAGCGCGCGGTGTTCGAGCTGAATCTGGAAAGTCGTGCGAACGGCCTTTTCACCATCGGCATCCTCTGTTGGGAAGATATCGAGGAGTTGCTCGACGAATACCCCGATGTGCTGACCGAATTCGAATCGAGCCCGAAGCGCCAGGCACTGACCAAGGCCAGCACGCAGTTCCAGTTGGAGCCGCGCTGGCCGATCCTCGCACCGACTCAAGAGGACGACGACATCTCGCGCGAGATCGACGACGCAATCGCGCTAATCGATCAGCGCCATCTGCAACTCGGCCGGCTCAAACTGATGCAACTTCGCGAGCAGCGGTGGTCACATCTCAGCGCCGATCAGCGGATGACGGTGCTCGGCAACCTCGCGCGTGCATGGTTCGAGGAGGGCGAGATCCGCAAAGCGTCGCGCCTGTTCATTGCCGCGCGATCGATTCGGCCCGAGGACGAAGATGCCTGCACCAATGAAGTTCTCGCCTACGAGTTGCTGGGCGAGCGGGAGCGCGCATGCGCGATGGCGGAAGCGGTATGCGCGAAATTTCCCCGCAGCGGCCGCGCTCACGCGTTGTGGCTGAGCAACATGCCTCCGGCGACGCAGCTTTCGGAGCTCGAACGCAAAACCCCGCCGCTGGTCAAGATGGATTCGGAAGTCGCGATGGTCATGACGCGCCGCTCGATAGCGGAGAAGGACTACGCGCGCGCCGAACGCTTCGCTCGCAAAGCCACCGAGGCGATGACCGAAAAATCCGATCCCTGGCTGCTCCTGGGCCAGTCGATCCTGCTATGCGAAATTGAGAGCAACACCGGCCCGGTGCGCGAGGATCGCGTGCATGAGGCGGAGGCGTGTCTCTCGCGCGCAATCGCGCTGGCGCAGGAGGAAGCCTCGTCCGCCAATGAAGTGCAGGCGCTGCTGGGGCGCGCGCAGGCGCGCATCGCGATGCACGAAATCGAAGGCGCCGGCCGCGACATTGAAAATGCTCATTCGCTCGAACGCGATGACTCCAACGGGCTTTGCGAGTATGCGAGCCTGCTCCGCAGCCGCGGCAACCTGACCAACGCGGTCGATATTTTCCGCCGCGCGGTGAAAATCGGCGGCCGTGACGATGCGGAATTCCACCTCGGCATCACGCTGCGCGAACGCGATCTGCCCGGCGATCTGCATGAGGCTGCGGATATTCTGGTCCGCGCGGTCAACAATCCGGTCACCATTCCGAGCGGCGACTATCTATTCGCGGTCGGTTGCGCAGTCGATGTGCTCTCGCGCCTCGAGCGATGGCATCAGGCGGAGGCGCTGTTGACCGAACTTCCGGTCGAGCGGATTCCCGCCGCTGCCCGCTATACGCTGCGCGGACGCCTGGAACTCTCGCGCGGCGACGCGGCCAAAGCATCGAAGCTCGCAGACCAGGCGCTTGGCGAGCTGCTATCGGAGACCACCGCCGATGAACGGCGCAATCTCGCCGCGTTGCTCCACGATCTGGGCCGCTATGGCGAGGCGCTGGTGATTTGGGAATCGATCATCCAGATTCGCGGCTTCGTGATGCAAGGCGACATGGCGCAGATGGGCGCGACGGCCAGCGATACACGCCGCCTGCTCGAATGCGCGACGCGGCTGGGACGGCACGAAGTGGTCCTGGAAGTATGCCGCAAGCTGCGCACCGACGGCGCGCTGCTCGAAGGCGCGTTCGAGTTCGAGCTGGAAATTCTCGAGCGCCACGACCTCAGTTCCGCTATCCGCCTGCTCGACGAATATCTTGCGGTTCATCCCGGCGATCGGGTGATGCGGTTGCGCCGCGCGGCGGCCGCTCGCGCGCTCGGACATCACGATAAGAACGCGGCGGATCTGGACACGATGCCAACGCCGCGCGAAGTTTTGCCCGCGCTGGGCCGCGTGGCGGTTAATCTGATGCGCGAGGCGGGCCGCGCCAACGAAGCGCTCAGCTATGCCTACGAGTTGCTGCGCCGCCGTCCGGGTGATCCCGACGCGCATCGCGCGTTTCTCTCGGCATTGGGTCCCTTCGGTCAAATGCCTACCGTGCCGGATTTCGAAACCGCGCAGCTCGGATGCGCGGTCTGCTTTGTCGAGCAGGAGACCAATATCGAATCGTGGGTGATTTTGGAGGACGCGCCGGATGCGGATGAAGCCGTTGGCGAATACGGCCCCTCTTCGGCGCTCATGAAGCAGCTGCGCGGCCGGCGCCTCGGCGACAAATTTCAGCTTTCCGATGGACGCGTGAACCGCAAGACCGCGGTGGTCAAACAACTCATATCCAAATACGCCTATCGCTATCAGGACTGCTTGTATCAGTGGGCGCGGCGCTTCCCCGGTTTACCGGAAATCGAAATGATGCGCGCGGATCCCAAGGCGGAGGCCGAGGTTCCGTACAACCTCGGTGCGGTCGCGCGCGGGATGAGCAGCGAAGAGGTTCGCGACAACGCGCACAAGTTCTACGCGCTGACACCGCTCTCGATTCACGGCTATGCCGAGCGCGTCGGCTTAAATGATCTACATGGCGCACTCTCGCTGGCGGCCCGTACCGACGCGATTATCAAATGCTGCCAGGGCTCCGAGGACGAGATGGAGGCGGCGCTGACTTCCTACAATCGCGCGCATTCGATCGTGCTCGATTTGACTGCGATCGCGACGTTGAGTCTGCTCGGCCGGCTCGACCTGCTGAAGAACTGGGCGCGCCGGTTCATCGTTTCGCAGGCGACGATGCAGGAGTTGCGCCGCCTTCAATTCGAGCCTAACGCCGCGCTAACGGCGACCGCGAATCGGACCGGCTCCGACCTCGCGACCATAGATCTGGAACTGCGCGGACTGGCCGATGCGATCGCATCCGCATGCACGGTCATCGACGGCTCCGTGCTGTCGACGCTGACGCCGAATCAGCGCGAGGAACTGATCGGCCACTTCGGACTGCATGGCGCGGAAAGCATCATGCTTGCCTCGATGCCGGGCCATGTGCTCTGGAGCGACGATCGCGTGGTTGCGAATGTCGCGCGCAACGACTTCGGCGTGCGCCGCATCTGGACGCAGTCTGCGTTTATGGCGCGGGTGCAGGAGGGCAGCCTCGATCCCGCCGCGCTCGCGACAGCCGGAACCAAGCTCGCGGGATGGGGCTACAGCTTTACCACTCCGAGCCTGGAAAACCTGATGCGAGCGGGCGCGGTGTCATATTGGGATCCCGATCAATTTCCGCTCAAGCAGGCGCTCGACCAGTTCGGTACCGAAAGCGTGCGGATGGCTGACGCGGTCATCCTGGCTGCGGAGCTGATCGTCAACATCTATGACGATTCGCATCTGCGGGCGACCCGGGAACCGGTCATCGCACGGCTACTCGATCGTCTCGCCGCCCGAAGTGGTGGCCGCGAAGCGATCGAAGCATTGCCGCGTTCGCTGCCGATTCGGTTCGGACTGGACTTGATCGGCGCGCGTGAACTGGCCGATGCAATTCGTGGATGGATGGCGGCCACTGCCGACGAGGCGCCTGAAGCCTCGGCGCAATCGGCCGAGCTCCAGAACGCCACCATCGTTTGACGGCGGCTAATTGCCTCGCGCTGCATATGCCGTAAAATCATCGCAAGCGCATCAGAGGGGACGGAGGGGGCACGATGGCGATATTCAGCGACGGTGACCGGATCCTGGTAGTCGACAAACGCCTGTTCAAGGACGACAACACGCGGCTATTTGTCGGCATCGTCGAGGAGTTCGCCGCCGACACCCTGCGCGCACGCGGCTTCTCCTTTCACGTCAGTCCCTATGAAGTCAGCGGTGCGGAGCGTCGCGGCGAGGAGCGCGTGCGGGTCATCACGCTGGCCGCCGGCGACATCATATTCGTGCTGCCGCGCGATCAGGACCTCACCCGGCTCCAGCTCAAGCGCTCGCCCAAATCGATGCAGCTTACCGACGGCACCTTCGCGATGGACCTCAGCGACTTCATGCTGCGCGCGTAGGAAAAAGATCGGGACAAACCACAAAGGCACAAAGTTCGGATCAAAACTTCTCTTACCCTTCGTGCCTCTGTGCTTCTGTGATTTACTCCGTTCCGATCTTTCCTTCCTTCACGAACTCGACGATAGCTGCGACGGTCGCTTCGGGATTATCCAGCGGCACGTGATGAAACGCGCGCGGGATCACCTTAAAGGTGGACCCTTTTACTTTGCGATTCATCCTTCTGGCGTGACGCGGTGCGACCAGCGTGCTTTCGGCGCCGCGCAAAATCAGCGTCGGCAGATTGACCAGCTTCAGATTCGGCCGCTTCATCCGTCCTCTGTGCTTACGCCATGCGCGAGTCTCGGGATCGAAGCGGAACGCCCAGTGGCCGTTGGAAAGCTGCATCGCACCCTTGAGCGCGAGTTGTTCGAGTTGTTCCTGCGTCAGGTAAGTTCCCGGCGGCGAGAGGCGAAACCTGCGGATGATATCGTCGGCGGAGCGCAGCTCCGGACGCTTGCCGCCGCGTGCGCGCCGCCGCCATCGCCATTGCAGACGCCGGAGCAGTGGAGGAGGGCCGGCGGGCGAATCGACGACGATCAGCGCCGCGAGTTTTTCGGGAAAGGTGACTGCGCACCACTGCGCGACCGCGCCGCCCATCGAATGCCCAATCACCACGACTTTCGTTCCGAGGTAATCGATGAGCGCGCGCACATCCTGAATGTATGACGGCGGTCCGTAGTCCGCGTCCTTAGACCATTCGCTGCGGCCATGCCCGCGAAAATCGAGCGCGACCACGTGACCATACACACTCAATTCGGGCGCCACATAATCCCACCAATGCGCGTGCGCGCCGCCACCATGCAGCAGCACGAAGGTGCGAATTTTGGGATCCCCTCCCCAGTCGAGATAGTGAAGCTTTAGTCCCGCATCGGATTCGAAAAAGCAGTTGGTCGGCTCCGTCGTCACGGTAGCCGCTTGTTCTTGCGCCATGAGGGCATCCTATCAGGATGTTCGGTGAATAAGGAATTAGCGCCGGCGATCGTGGACCGTTGGAGGTTGTCGCTCGCGCGTGGTAACAACCGTGCAGACAGGAGTGTGCGTAACGATGGCACTGAGACTCGATAATAAAAATGCGTTGATCACCGGCGGCGCGAGCGGCATCGGACGCGCCACCGCGATTCGATTCGCCGAAGAAGGCGCCAACGTCGCGGTCGCTGATCGCAATCTCGCGGCAGCCGATGGCGTCGCCGCGGAAGTTCGCAAGCTCGGCCGCAAAGCCGTTGCGATTCAGGTCGACACCAGCGACGAGGCGCAAGTCGATGCGATGGTCGCCCGCACGGTGAGCGAACTCGGCGGTGTCGATATCCTCGTCGCGGCGGCGGGCGTGTCGCATGCGCGCTATGGCGAGGAAGGACCGGGCAATCCCGCGCCGCTGACCGCTAAACCACTCGCGGATTGGAAGAAGGTCCTAAGTATCAACCTCGATGGCGTGTTTCTGTGCGATCGGGCAGTCGCGCGCGAAATGGTGAAAGCGGGCAAAGGTGGCCGCATCATCAATATCGCGTCGGGCGCGGCGAAATTGCCGACCCCGGGCGCAGGCGAGTATGCGGTCAGCAAAGCCGGAGTGTGGATGCTCAGCAAGGTGCTCGCGGTCGAGCTCGCGCCGAACAAGATTACCGTCAATGCGATCGGACCGGGCTTCATCAACACGCCGATGACGGCGAACATTCAGCAGGCGACCGGCTTTATGAAGCGCCTCATCCAGCGCGTGCCGCTCGGCAACATCGGCGAGCCCGTCGATGTCGCGAATACCGCGCTGTTTCTCGCCAGCGAGGAGGGCCGCTATTACACCGGCTCAATTCTGCATCCTGACGGCGGCGTCGTAATGCAGTGAAAATTTCCCGCTTGCTCGTCTGCGCGATGATTTCCGTCGCCGTCGGCGCATCATGCCTGGTCGCGTCGGGGCAAGAGATGGCGATGCCGAATGCGAGTCCGTCGCCGGCTGGCCGCATGATGATTCCCGAGCCGCTGCTGATATCGCTGCAAGCGGTTCCGGGTTATGGTCCCGCGCCGCTGCTGGTGGGATTTCTCCCGCATGTGGTTGATCCATCTAATGGGGAGATCGTGTCGTACAGTTGGAATTTCGGCGATGGCCACGTTTCCACCGCGCAGCCGACGCTCGCCTACAACACCTATGCGGTGGCGGGAAATTATGTCGCCTCGGTTACGATCACTACTGCCGATGGACGCTCGGCGACCGGCTTCGCCGGCATCATCGTGAAACCCGCCCAAGGAGCCACGATGGAGCAGCGCCAGCAGAATCAATAGCCGCGAGAGACTCGCACCACTGGAACCTCAGTGGATTTCATCGATCAGAAAACCGCGAACATGACGGCGTCGGCGATGGTGCAAGCCGGAGCGCGCCGGCCTCGTTCCCCGGCGATGCGGATGTTCATCGCGATTGCGGGAATCACCCTCCTCACCGCACTCGGCACTATCGGTTACATCGTCATCGAACGGATGTCCTTTCTCGACGCGCTCTACATGACCGTGATCACGATCTCGACCGTCGGCTATGGCGAGGTAAAGCCGCTGGATGCCAGCGGGCGGGTATTTACGATCCTGATGATCATTCTCGGAGTGGGCACCGCGTTCTATCTGTTCGCGACCATGACCGAAGTGATCATCGAGGGCCAGCTGAGGGACTATCTGGGAGCGAAGGGAATGCTGCGAAAAATCCACCACCTCAAGAATCACGTAATCATTTGCGGCTTCGGACGGTTTGGGCGCGCCGTTGCCGACGAACTCTCGCGGCATAAAGTGCCGATGGTGATCATCGACACCAATCCCGGTGCGGGCGAAGAACTGACTCGTCTCGACATCCCACATTTGATCGGCGATGCGATGCATGACGAAGTGCTGGAAGATGCGGGTATCCGCTCCGCGCGCGCGATCGTAGCTGCGACCGCTTCCGATGCCGATAACGTTTACATCACACTGGCGGCGCGTGAGAAAAATCCTGCAATCTCGATTCATGCGCGCGGCGAAGGCGAGGTCGGGTTGCGCCGGCTCAAGCTGGCGGGCGCCGATCAGGTGATCTCGGCATATCAATACGGCGGATATCGCGTCGCCTCGACCATCGTGCGTCCGTCGGTAGTGGACTTTATCGAGTTGTTTACCTCGGGACGGGGCGAGGAAGTCGACCTCGAGGAAATCCGCATCGCCGCGGGCAGCCGTATGGTCGGCAAGAGCGTGGTCGAGATCGAAGACTCGATCGGCAAGCTGCGCATAGTCGCACTCAAGCGCGATGACGATCCGATCCGGATAATTCCGCAGCCAAGCACCCCGATTCGCGCAGGCGATTTGATCGTCGCGATCGGGGATCGTGCCGGTCTTGAAGCCCTGATCAAAGCCGAATGACGGCTGCGCTATCTCGCGGCTCTATTCACTAACGCCTCGACGACAAGTTCGGTTCGGATACCGCGCGAGCCCTTCACCAGCACCACATCGCCGGCGCGAACCAGATCGCCAATCAGGCTCGCGGCCTCTTCGCTGTCGGCGCAGAGGCGCACCTCGCAATCGTGCGAGCGGGGACGGACCGCGGACGTTGCCGCGCAAGTTTCGTCGCCAATCGCCAGAAAGACCGCGGGGTTTGACGCGAGAACATCCTGAACCGCGACCGCGTGCGCCGGCTTCGCGAGCGGGCCGAGTTCCAGCATGTCGCCCAGCGCGATCACCAGTCGCGCGCCAAGACGTTGCGCGGTTTCGCGCGCCGCCTCCAGCCCCATTCGGACCGAAGGTGGCTGCGCATTGTAGGAATCATCGAGAATGACGACGCCGGCGGCCTCTCGAAGCGCGAGCCGGCCAGCCAACGGCTGGATTTCAGCGAGCGCAGCTTCCATCGTGCGCAGTTGGTCATGGCGCAGAGCGGTCGGCGATGCGGCGGCTATCGCGGCGATGGCGCCCGCGCAATTCATCGCACCGGAACGTCCGATCAGTGCGATTTCGGTGCGAACTACGGGATCGACGGCGATCGCCATCGAGGGGTCGAGGCGCACCGATATCGCCGAACGTCCACGCGAAGTTATCGCGCGGTCGAACAAGTGCACCGTCGCTCCCTGTTCCGAACCGAATGTGATCGCGCGCAGATTCGATGGCACGCGGCGCGCGAGTCGCGCGTCGTCGGCTGGAATCACCGCCGCGCGTTTGCAGCGCGCGAAAATCGCCGACTCCTCATCCGCGATATCCTCGATGCTGCCAAGGCCCTCGGTGTGTTCCAGGTCCACATTGAGGACCAGCGCAACATCGGGCTCGACCATCGAAGCGAGGCGCGCGATTTCGCCGCGCGTGTTGGTGCCGCATTCGATGACCATCGCGCGATGCTCCTCGGTGAGCATCAAAAGCGTCATCGGCACGCCGATAAGATTGTTGAGATTGCCGGGCGTGGCAAGCGTCGCGCCCAAGACCGCGCGCGCGAGCGCCGCGGTGATTTCCTTGGTGGTGGTCTTACCGGCCGCGCCGCCGATTGTGATCAGAGGAAGCGAATGCTTATCGCGCAGGCGTCGCACGTGATGATGCGCGAGCCGGCCCAGCGCGGCAAGAGTGTCATCGACCTCGACGCACGTGATTTCCGGCCTGCGCCGGCCGCGCTCGACGATAGCCGCGGCCGCGCCCCGCTCAATAGCTTGCGCCAGAAAATTGTGTCCGTCGGTAACCCCTCGCAAGGCCACGAACAGCGATCCCGGCGTGAGGCTGCGGGTATCGATACTCACTCCGCGCACGTTGAGCGCGCCGTCGCCGCGAGCCTCGCCGCCGGTCGCACGCGCGATTTCGATGAGCGTGAATTCCGCGGCATTGGGGGGAATCGGGGTAGCCATCGCAAACTCGCGCCCAATTTTGCCCGATTGCCGCGAGGTTGGATACTCCGCGCCTCGTGACGTAGCATCAGTATCCGAGGAGACCTTCTGCGATGGCGGAATCGAACAGCAAACCCATGGTCGGCGTGATCATGGGCAGCAAGAGTGACTATGAATTCATGGTGGCGGCGTGCGAGGTCATGACCGAACTTCAAGTACCGCATGAAGTCCGCGTGATGTCCGCGCATCGCACGCCGGAGGTGGTTTTGGAGTATTCCGCGAGTGCGCGCGATCGAGGGCTCCGCGTGATAATCGCGGGTGCGGGCGGCGCCGCGCATCTGGCTGGCGTGGTCGCCGCGAAGACGACGCTTCCCGTAATCGGAGTGCCGATGAATAGCGCGCTCAACGGACTCGACTCGCTGCTGTCGATCGTGCAGATGCCCAAGGGCGTGCCGGTCGCAACGATGGCGATCGGCAAGGGTGGTGCCGCGAACGCCGGATTGTTCGCCGCCGCCATCCTCGCGCTGAGCGATCCACAACTGGCCGAACGCCTCGCGAAGTGGCGCGCGGCGCGCGCGCAGGAAGTACTGAATACCAAACTTCCCTGAGGCTTATGCGCAGGAACGACATAGATACTCCGGCGCTTCTCATCGACCTCGATATTATGGAGGAGAACCTCCGTGCGATGGCGGCTTTCTTCGAGAGTCGCCCGCAAAAGTTGCGGCCTCATTTCAAGACCCCGAAGACGCCCGAGATCGCGCGGCGGCAACTCGAGGCGGGCGCAATCGGAATTACCGCATCGAAGCTGGGTGAGGTCGAGGTGCTATCGCGCGCGGGACTGGGGCCGATTCTGCTCGCAAATCAGATCGTCGGTGCGAAGAAAATCGAGCGACTGTTCGCGCTACCGCCCAACCCGGAAATCATCGTCACCGTCGAAAGCGAATTGAACGTTCGCGAGTTGGAGCAGGGCGCGAAGCGTGCCGTCCGCGCGATCGATGCGATCATCGAAGTGGACACCGGCATGCATCGATGCGGTACCGCGACACCCGACGAGACGGTCGCGCTCGCGCGCCGGATCAATGCGGGGCCTCTGCGCTATCGCGGCATCATGGGGTACGAGGGTCACGCAGTGCTGGTACCGGAGAAGGAAAAGCGCGAACGCATCGCGCGCGAGGCGCTTACCGAGCTGAGCCGCCATGTCGAGGCGCTGCGGCGCGCGGGATTTGCGCCCGAGATCGTCAGCGCGGGCGGCACCGGGACATACGACATCACCGGCTCATGGCCCGATGTGACGGAAGTGCAGGCGGGTTCGTACGTCTTCATGGATGGTGCTTATCGCATTGTGCGGCCCGACCTTGGACGTCCCGCGCTTTCGTTGCTGACCACGGTCATCTCGCGGCGCGGCGATCGCGCGATTATCGACGCGGGGATGAAATCGCTCACCAACGAATTTGGCGCGCCCGCAGGCAAGGACCTGCCGATCAAAATAGCGAGACTTTCCGAAGAGCATGGTCATCTGGACGCATCGGGAACCGAAATCGACGCGGGAATGAAAGTCGAGATCGTGCCGAGTCACAACGATACGACGATCAATCTACACAGCGAATATTACGTGATGCGCGGCGACGAGGTGGTTGCGATCTGGCCGATCGAGGCGGCGCGCGCCTATCGTTAGGGCGGCATTAGAGATGACGTCGAAGAGCCCCCTAATTCGATTCGCGGCGCTGACGGGGGCATTCATCGTGATTTCCGCCAGCGTCGCCGTCGCAAGTCAGGTTCAGACCGATGGACGAATTTCCGTTCCGCAGACCGCGCCATTGTTTGCGGTATGCACCGATCCCGTCATGCAGCAGACGCTCGAGGAGGATTTTCGCGGAGCACATCGCGGCACGGACAGCGGCGGCACCGGGCTGCCTGTAACGGTGACTGTTGTCGTCAATGAAACGCTTCTCAAGCCGGGCATCGTGCTCGCAGACTTTGGACCCGGCGATCCGTGGGTGCTTGCCAAACTGCTGCGCGCGGCCGGCGAGGAACCTCCTCCTATTGGCGATACCGGCGACAAACATCTCGATCCGTATAGCGAGGCGGTGCGCAAGCAGCTCCTGGATCCCGACAATCCCACCTTGGGGCTGCAGAATTATCAGAACTTCCGCAACGAGGCGCGGCGGCCCGAGGGCCCTCGCTTCGGTCCCCATGGCAATGCGACCGATGAGCAAATCTACGATCGCGCGATCGTCGCGCGCGCGTCGGTGGGCGGATCGCCCGACAAGATGACGGCCGTCGCAATTGTTCATCCTGGTGAAGACGTACGAGCCGCGAAGGAGCTAGTGGCGGAAGAAATCGCCAACGCGATTTTGCATTGAATTGTCGCGACTCGACTAATGAGGCTTGGGCAAGACTCGCTGATGCGCTGCCGGTGATTTTGCTGCCAATGCTGGTTTCGCTGCTACCGGCGGCGAGGCCGGGGCGGGCGCGGTCGCGGCGGATTGGTCGGCTGATGTTCCGGCGTCATCGGAGGGCTCAGCCGCGGGCGCTATCGCCGGCGCCTCCGCTTGCGCAGGAGCGACCTGCGGTTGTTCGGCGACCGGCGGACTGACAACTATCATCGCCGATTTGCGTAATGCGAAGTGCCGATAGCCGAACCATGCGATCGCGACGACGACGATCGTGGCGCCTCCGGTCAGAAGGACCGTGCTCCACGGGAAGGTCTTCCGATCCGCAATCATCACGATTGGCTCGGAGGCGCGTCCCGGATTCATGTCCGCGCGTTGCACATCGCGGATGAAGCGGCTGGCCACTTCCTCGGGCTCCAATCCCACGAAAGTCGCATAACGGCGCAGAAACGGCAGCAGATAAAGCTGATCGGCGATCGATGAGTAATCATCGCTCTCGATCATCGTCAGATAGTATCCGGGGATATTGGAGGACTTGGCGGCCTGCTCGCGTGAGAGCCCGCGATTCTCCCGCGCCGTCGACATGATCTTGCCGAGCGAATGATCGTTCGACAGCACCGAGGGAATTGCTGCCGCAGCGGGTGTGGTCGGCTTCTCCGGGGATGCTTCGGGTTTGCTATCAGCCACGGTTTCTACATTCCAACTTTCCGACATCGTACCTCAATCCCCCAAATTGGTCCGCTTGCCGGGCGGGAGGTAAGGATGAATACCGCCGGACTCGACCTTAAGCAATTGCTTGCGAGCGTCAACCACGTATGCGGGATCCGGTTTGCCCTCGAGGCTGGCCGCCTTGTCGCCGTAGTCGATGGCGTGCTGCCAATCGTGTTGCTGCGAGGCGATCATTCCCAGGTAGGCCCACGCCGACGCGTAGTTGGGCTGATAGGCAACGGCGCGCT
>DATGKG010000011.1:0-10319 GCA_035294805.1 Binataceae bacterium (SeqCode)
TGCTCAACCGATGTATGCATCGCGGCAACACCGTATGCCAGAGCGATCGCGGCAACTCGCACTCCTTCAGGTGCGCCTATCATGGCTGGACCTATGACAATCGCGGCGAGCTTACCGGCGTGCCTTACGCCGGCGGCTACGATGAAACTTTCTGCAAGAGTGACTTCAACCTGGTAAAGGTTCCGCGCGTCGCGAGTCTTCGCGGACTTATTTTCGCGAGTCTTAGTGCCAGCGGTCCTTCGCTCGATGAGCATCTAGGTCATGCCAAGCGACTCATCGATCAGTTCGTCGATCTCGCGCCCGAAGGCGAAGTCGTCGTTCGCTCCGGCGTACTCAAGCATTCGTATCGCGGCAACTGGAAGATGGCGCTGGAGAATTCCGTCGACGGCTACCATCCTAACATCCTGCATCACGCCGCGATGGTCATGATGATGAAGGGGCGCACCGATATGGAATCGGTGTTCGGTGAGCGCAGCGACGCGCTCGCGCGCGACCTCGGCGGCGGTCACGCGCAGCTCGACCTCAATCCGGTGCACGCGCGCAATGGCGGCCGGATCATCGCGCCGATGTGGAGCAAGGAGACCGACGCAGAATATCGCGCGTCGATGGAGCGTCATTACGGCGCCACGCGCGCGGAGAAAATCCTTGCCGAAGGCCCGCCGCATTTCTGCATCTTTCCCAACCTTATTTTCATCCTCAATCAGTTCCGCGTGATTCAGCCGGTCAGTGTCAATGAGACGATCGTTTCGTACTTTCCGACCATGCTCAAAGGCGCGCCCGCCGAGATCAATCAGCGCCGCCTCGCCGAGACCTATGTTATCCACGGACCGGCGGGACGCGTTGCGCCCGACGATATCGAAGCCTACGAGCGCAACCAGGTTGGCTTCCAGGCGCGCATCAACGAATGGCTGGTGCTGCGGCGCGGGCTTCATCGGGAAACGAAGGATGAAACCGGCATCGCGGGACGCGAGACCGACGAGACCACGCAACGCGGCATCTGGCGGCACTATCGCGAGGTGATGTCGCGGTAGGAAGAGAAATAACCACGGAGGCACAGAGACACAAAGAAGAGAGGAAAATGGAGGCGGCGTGCGGATTCGAACCGCAGAATGGAGGTTTTGCAGACCTCTCCCTTAGCCACTTGGGTACGCCGCCCGACGCAGAAACCTGCGTCCAGAGAACGTATCACGGCGCTCGATCCCCAGGCAATTAACTAACCGGCGGATGCTGAGGCTGCCTCGCGACTGCGCACCAACCGCTTCAGGCGCGCCAGCATTTCATGCGCGCGGAACGGCTTCGTGATGTAGTCGTCGGCGCCGAGATCGAAGCCGCGCACGATCTCGCTCTCGCTCTGCGCCGCTGTCAGCATCACGATCGGGATGGTGCGAGTGGCCGGATCCGCGCGCAAGGCCGCGAGGACCTGAAAGCCGTCCATATCGGGCATCGACACGTCGAGTAGTAACGCATCGGGACGAATTTTCTTCGTTTGCTCCAACGCATCTTTGCCGTTGTGAGCAACCAGGCAATTGATCTTCCAGGTGCGCAGGATCGATTGCACCATCATGATGGTGGTGCGGTCGTCGTCGGCCACGATGATGGTCGGCTCGGTGCGTGCCGGGATGCTGCGCCCAGGGTGATCGGTCACGACGCTCGGCGCGTTGCCTAGCACCATGAACGCGCGCAGGTAGAAGTCCTCCCGCGTCCAAGGCCGGATGATGAATTCATGCGCCGCGCTGGCGAGCGAGAACGCGTGGCCCAGCACCTCATCGCGCTCGCCGATAATCACGGTGGGCTTGCGACTGATCGCGAGGAGATCGACTCCGGCGCCACCTACCTTGGATACTTCCGCTGACAGGTTGAGCACGCACGCATCGAATGGCGCCAGGGTGGTGAGGCTCGGATGACGCGGGTCGTCGGCAATCGAATGCATCTTGGCGTTGGCGAAATCCAGCGCGCTGCGGAGTGCCTGAGACTCGTCGGGCCCAAAACCAAACAATGCGAAGCGCTTGCCCTTGAGCGTCGCGACGAGGTTGTCGCGCGAGACCATGAAGGGACTGAGCGCCTTGCTCTCGTTGGCCACCTCTGAGATTTTCGCCGCGAACGCCATTATTCGTTGTCCTCCCTCTGTGCAGGATTAGCTGGTGCGAGGTTTCTGGCTTGTTCCAATGCGACTCGAACGCGCTCCGATTCGGCGATCAGCTCGCGCAGCGCCACGCTTGCGTCGCCGACCGGTTGTTCGGCGCCGATTTGCTCGAGCTTGCGGCATAGCATCGCAAGCCGGGTGGCGCCGAAGTGGCCGCAGCTCCCCTTCAGCGCATGCGCAAGACGTTTGAGCGCGTCGCCGTCGCGGGTTGCCGCGGCCGTCTCGAGGGCCGCGATTCGCCCGCTCGAATCGGCGAGGAACAGATCGATGATTTTGGTCAGGAAGCCCTCTTCGCCGGCATCCATCGAGCGGAGGGTTTCGAGCGCCGCCGCATCGACGGCCGGTCCGAGGTCCTCCGGCAGATTCGGTGCTTCATCGCGCGCTGCTTGCGCGTCCGCCGGCAAAGGTTGCGGTTCGGGTGCCGCTTCGGGCGCCGGTTCCGAGGCATCATGAGGAGCCGCGGCAGGCGACGACGTAGCCGGGGCCGTGCCTGCCGCCGCATCGGGCAAAATCCATTTCTCCAGCGTGGTGGCGAGGGTGTGGGCGAGTACCGGTTTGCTCATGTAGTCACTCATTCCGGAGGCGAGGCACTTTTCGCGGTCGCCTTCCATCGCGTTGGCCGTCACCGCAATGATGGGAGTGCTTTGGAAGCGTCCGGCGCTTTTGCGGATCATCCGCGTCGCCTCGTAGCCGTCGACTTCCGGCATCTGGCAGTCCATCAGCACGATGTCATAGGGACTGCGCCTGAGCGCCGAGATGGCTTCCGCGCCGTTGTTAACCGCGTCAGCGTTGTAGCCGAGCCGCGCGAGCATTCGCAGAATCACGCGCTGGTTTACGAGATGATCCTCGACCACCAGGATCCGAATCAGTTTGGCGGTATCGGCCGGCACCCGCGTGCTGAAGTTGGCGGCGGGATTGAATCCAGTCCGGTCCGGCTGGGGATACACATCTACTCCGCGGCGCGACGGATTCGCAGCATGCGTCGATGCATTCACGCCGTTACCGTTGGATCGGCGTCCGGGAGAAGCTCGCCCGGTTCTATTCAGTTTGATCAGCAGGTCGTGAAGTTCAGGTTTCTGCAACCCGAGGCACTGCGCGAAATCGGCGATCGCATCCGCCGAGGAAGCGAGCGCGGCGGCGCTTTCTGCAACCGTCTCGGCAAACTCCCTCTGCGCGTCGGTGAAATCACCCTCGAGCATCATCTGAGAAACGCCAAGGATCGAACTCAGCGGCGTCCGCGTCTCATGGCTCAACCGCGCCAGGAACTCCGCGCAGATCAGCACGATATCGCCCGGCGGATGATTCGCCACGGCAGTCGCATCGCTCATCGCGGTTGTGCCGCTCTGCGCGCGCGAGTGATCGTCAGTCATATGGCCACTCAACCTGGAAGTCGGCCCTCGAGTAACTTTATGATGTGTTTCAAGCTGAGACATGCGTGACGCGATACGACCCTCGAATGCGAAAGGCTCCGACAGATATTCAAGGAATGTGCCGTGCCCGCAGTGACGCTATGCCAATCTGCGGCGATAGCATCGAAGACTGCTTATCTATGTCATCGCTATGCTACGTCTGTCGCGAGGGACCCCTGACGCGAGCCGCATCCGGTCGTGATGCGCTCAAATCGGGACACGCGCCGCCATCCTGATGTCACCGCAGGCAAAATCGCACTTGCCAAATGCGGCGTCACCTCGCTACATCGATCTCATGCCACAACAACAAACCGCCGAAACAACCGCATACGATTGGAAAGCCATCATCGACGACCTCAACGCGCTGCTGAGGCTGCGTACGACGCCCATCGGCATGAAGATGTTCGCGACGGTCGAAGAGATGGAGGCGATCCCGAAGATTCGCCGCCCCAAGTCGATTCATACCACCGACCAGATCGTCGCGCAGGCCGCGCGCCTCGGATGGACCGTCGGTATTACGATGAAGGACCTCGTCGGCGCGCAATGTGGCGCGGTCATCGGACTGCATCCACGCGACGAGGATTGGCTCTCGGGCAAGGCGATGGCGGGCGTATGGTACTCGACGCTGTCCGACTCCTCGGCGCATCAGCATGCGATGGACACGGCGCCGGCCGGACGTTATCTCGCGATGGCGGTATCGCCGCTGGCGTCGGGACGGCTGGACCCGCCGGACATCTGCCTCATCTATGGCACCCCGGGCCAGATGATCATCTTCATCAACGGGTTGCAGTGGGCGGGCTACAAGAAGTTCCAATGGGGCGTCGTTGGAGAATCGGCATGCGCAGATTCATGGGGGCGTGCGCTCAAGACGGGCGAGCCTAGCCTGTCTATCCCATGCTATGCCGAGCGCCGCTACGGCGGTGTTCTGGACGAGGAGATGCTGATGGCGATCCCACCGCACTTCATTCCGAAAACCATCGAGGGAATGAAGCGGCTGGCATCGAATGGGCTTCGGTATCCGATCCCGCAGTACGGCATCCAATCGGACGCGCGGGCGGGGTTGTCGGTCAGTTACGGCTCGCGGGAGAAGTAGGAGACCTCACGCTAACCCTCTTCCCTGCTGGAGAAGGGGACCAGAACGCGCATGACTACGGGATGATTTGCCCTAACACGATGTCGGTAAGCATCGCAAATCTGTAATGTTTTTGGATGCTTACGCCATCCATTCTCCTGCCATGCGAGTGGGTTTGTTTTTGCGATTTGCCTTGCCCGCGCGTGCGACAAAGTCGCCTCACATGGGGGAAGCACAGAAAAGTGTGGGGAACGGATGTGGTGGGTTCGTTTTTCGGATGCCAAAATCAAAAATCCTTTATTTTCAGCCACTTGGTGGGTTCGTTTATGTAATTTCGCCTCG
Organism: Binataceae bacterium (SeqCode); assembly: GCA_035294805.1. Taxonomy (GTDB): domain Bacteria; phylum Desulfobacterota; class Binatia; order Binatales; family Binataceae; genus DATGKG01. Next base: position 4,967 of record DATGKG010000011.1, read on the forward strand.
CTCTGCGATATCGCAAAAATGACGGCGGCGCCCATCTCAGGCGCCGCAAACATCATGTTAGCACCATTCGACCTGCGAAGCCGCTTGCGAATTCATGCGCGCGATTTGACGGGAGAAGAATACAACGGCGACGCCTATGGAGGCGCCGCCGACACATGAAATGGCAATTAGTGGCGAATCTTAACTACCGGTGATAGGGGGCATGAAAGCGGCCGGCGTGCGCAAAACCGTAACCGTGATGGAATCCGCCCGCATACGGTCCATGCCAATTGCCCCACCCGCCATGATGCCAATCATCGTGGTCCCAATGATGATAGCCCCATCCGCCGTAGCGGTATGCTGGATAGACGTTGCGTTCGTAGATTGGCGAATGTCCGTATGACGGGTATCCGTAGCCCGGATAACCATAGCCTCCGGCATCGAAGCATCCGCCCAGGCCCAACGATGCGACTAAAAGCGCGCCAATGATGATTCGTTTGATGTTCAATACTGTCACTGCGTCGGCGGGCGGGAAGAATGACGGGGAAGCGGAGGAGCTGCGAAATTGCGGCTTAACGACCGCCGCACCTGCATTCAGGACGCCGACCGGCGTCCCTTTCCGATGGGTCTATTGCTGTTCCTATCTACGTATACGTCGGCGAGTGCCGCGCGATTCTGAGGTTACACCGTCATCGGTCAGAAACATGGATAAAAAAAACTGCGGCGTCCCATTTGGGACGCCGCAGAGTGCCGATCGAATCCCACCTCTCGGCTGCGAATCAAATCGATCGCTCGAGTTGTTCGCTTCGCAACGCCGATTCGGCCGCGCGCGCGGGTATCACTGGCTCGCCGATCCCGATCGCCCGATACGCAACCGAGGCGAGACCTGCGCCAATTACCGGCGCGACGATGAAGAGCCATAGCTGCGCCAGCGCCCATCCGCCGACGAACAGCGCGGGCCCGATGCTGCGCGCGGGATTCACCGAAGTATTGGTCACCGGGATGCCGACCAGATGGATGAGCGTCAGCACTAATCCGATCGCGAGACCGGCGAAGCCGACCGGCGCGCGCGCATCAGTCGCGCCCAGGATGGTGAAGACAAGGAAGAAGGTCAGGACCACCTCCGTCACGAACCCCGCGAGCATGCTGTAGTTCTCCGGCGAATGCTCACCGAAGCCGTTGGCGGCGAATCCCGACATCGCGGGATCGTATCCACCATTGCGGCCCTGCGCGACGATGAGGAGCACGGCGGCCGCGACGATCGCGCCGACGATCTGAGCGATGATGTAGCCCGGCACGTGCTTCGATTCGAATTTGCCGCTCAGCAGCAACCCTACCGTGACGGCGGGATTGACGTGGCATCCGGAGATCGGACCAATCGCATAGACCATCGCGAGCAGCGACAGTCCGAATGCGAATGCCACGCCGGCAAAGCCAATTTTGTCGCCCGCCAGCACCGCCGCGCCGCATCCGCCGAAGACCAGCACAAATGTTCCGAAGAACTCCGCGAGATATCTCTTCACAGGGCACCCTCCCCATACGGTCTGATTTCTTCGCAATGCTATGAAGGCGGCGCGCATAGCGCAAAGCGCGTTGCAACTGCACCCTCCCGACGCAGCTGCCAAGCGCTTCGAAGCGCGGAATCTGTCAGCGCTAATTTCGCGGTAACATCGACGCAATCATGAGTTTTCGCGCTCTCATCGTATCGTTAATTCGTACGTCATATTCCCCTGCCAAGGTGCGCGGGTTCCGGCGTGTAGTTCGCATTCAACTTTTCACATAGCCGAGAGAGGGGAATTCAAACGATGCGATTCAAAAGACTGACGTGTGCAACCCTTGCACTCGCACTGGCGGCGATGCCTGCCGCGGCGCTGCCGCAGGAGGAGAGTCCCGACAAGGCCGCATCCGGCCCGGCCACGGCCACTCCGATTCAGCATCTGGTGGTAATTTTCCAGGAGAACGTGTCATTCGATCATTACTTCGGGACCTATCCGGTGGCGACCAATCCGACTGGCGAGCCGACCTTCACCGCGGCGGCGAATACACCCGCGGTCAATGGATTGTCGGGCCTGTTGCTGACCAACAATCCGAACCTGAATGCCGCCAATGGCGCGGGCGCGACCAATCCGTTTCTTCTCACTCGCGCACAGGCTGCCACCTCAGATCAGGATCATGACTATGGTCCAGAGCAGGCGGCTTTCGACGGCGGCCTGATGGACCTGTTTCCCGTCAACACCGGAACCGCGGGGCCACCGCCGACTGCCTCGGGCGGTCCATTCGACACCACCGGTCTGGTGATGGGCTACTACGACGGCAACACGGTCACCGCGTTGTGGAACTATGCACAGCACTTCGCGATGAGCGACAATTCCTACAACACCACCTTCGGTCCCTCGACCCCTGGCGCTATCAACCTGGTCTCCGGACAGACCAACGGCGTGACGACGGACAATAATCCCGGCGGCGCAACCATTAGCGATGGCAACGGTGGCCTGACCGATGTGGGCGATGCCGATCCGGCCGGCGATACGTGCTCGACTACCACCGGTGAAACTTTACAGTTCAGCGGCAAGAACATCGGGGACCTGCTCAACGCCAAGGGCATTACGTGGGGATTCTTCGAGGGCGGTTTCAATCTGGCGACGACCAACAGTGCGCCCAACAGCTCGGGGACGGGATGCCTGCGCAAGCACATGTCAACCGTCACCAACACCAACAAGGCGGACTACATCCCGCATCATCAGCCGTTCCAATATTATGCGAGTACCGCGAACCTGACTCATGCGCGTCCTACCGGTGCAATTGGCGCCACCGACGCGGCTAATCATCAGTATGATACCGACGACTTCTTCAGCGCATTGGCCGCGAACAACTTGCCATCCGTCGTATTCCTCAAGGCGCCCGGCTATCAGGACGGTCACGCCGGCTATTCCGATCCACTCGACGAGCAGACCTTTATCGTCGATACCATCAACACCCTCGAGCAGTCCAAATTCTGGGCCTCGACTGCAGTCGTGATCGCATATGACGATTCGGACGGCTGGTACGACCATCAAATGTCGCCGATCGTGAACCAGTCCGCCACCACCATGGACGAGCTCAATGGCGCTGGAAAGTGCGGCAATGGTGACCTCGCGCTGCCGGGCGTCAATCCCGCCACGCTGCATGCGCAGGGGCGATGCGCCTTCGGCCCGCGTCTGCCCTTCCTGGTCATTTCGCCATACGCGAAGGCTAACTTCGTCGATCATAGCGTGACCAACCAGGCTTCAATCATCACCTTCATTGAAGACAACTGGCTGGGCAGCGAACGCCTCGGCGGCGGGTCCTTCGATGCGAGCTCCAACTCGATCACCAACATGCTCGACTTCACGCATAAGGTCGGACAAAACAAAGTCGTGTACCTCGACCCGGGTACCGGCGATGTCGTGAAGAAGAAGCCGGCCATGGTGACTACGACTCCATAGCGCGCTTGAAGATTGCTTCGAATGGCCGGAAGATGCTTGCCGTCTTCCGGCCATTCAAATTTTGAAAATAGGGAAAAGGGGTTTGCTCTGACTCGGCGACGCTTTATCCGCAACACTGGGTTGATGGGACTCGGGCTGATCGCGCATCGTACGATGAACGCCGATGCTGCGATGACCGCCGACGCCGCGGTGATGCCTGCGTATCCCGAGGTCAAGACGCGCCCCGCGCTCAATCCCGCCTCGCTCGCGCGCTATGTCGATGCGCTCCCGATTCCGAAGCTCGCGCAATCGATCGGGATGCGGCCGCATCCGCATCATCCATCCAAGCAGGTCGCCTTCTATCGCATCGAGATGCGCGAGTTTAATGCAAAGCTACATCGCGATGTGAAACCCGCGCGGCAGTGGGGCTTCGACGGCATCTCGCCGGGTCCAACTATCATGGCGAAAAGCGGCGAGCCGATCCTCATCGAATGGGTCAACGCGCTGCCCGAGAAGCACTTCCTGCCGATCGACCATCATCTGCATGGCGCGGAGAAAGGACTGCCCGAATCCCGCACCGTCGTGCATGTGCATGGCGCAAAGGTGCCGCCCGAAAGCGATGGCTATCCGGAGAACTGGTATGCGCCGGGCAAGTCGGCCGTCGCGTTTTATCCCAACGCGCAGGACGCCGCGATGCTTTGGTACCACGACCACGCGATGGGGATAAACCGGCTCAACATTTTCGCGGGGCTGGCTGGCGCGTACCTCATTCATGATGACGTCGAGGCTGCGCTGAATTTGCCGCAGGGCAAATATGAGATCCCGCTCGTGATAAGCGATCGGATGCTCGATCACGACGGCCAGCTCTACTATCCGGTCTCAGCCAATCCGGCCGAACCGTGGATTCCGGAATTTTTCGGCGACATCATCGTGGTCAACGGCAAGGCGTGGCCATATTTCGAGGTCGAGCCGCGCAAGTATCGATTCAGGTTGCTGAACGCCGCCAACGGGCGCTTCTTCCGCTTCTCGCTTTCCGATGGGCGCACGTTTCATCAGATCGGCACCGACTTAGGATTGCTACCGGCGCCGGTCGAACTGAAGAGCGTGTTCATGGCGCCGGCCGAGCGCGCCGACCTCATCGTCGATTTCAGCGGCCATGCCGGCAAACGCATCAACCTGATGAGTGAATCATTCGATGTGATGCAGTTTCGCGTCGCATCGGAGGGCGCGAAAGACATGAGCGCGATGCCGGCGGCGCTGCGCGCCGTCCCGAAGACCGCGGAGTCCGATGCGGTCCAGAATCGAATGCTATCGCTGGCGGAAATCGACAATCGCGTCGCCGAGCCGATGACGATGCTGCTGGGCGGCAAGCGCTGGATGGATCCGATCACGGAAAAGCCTCGGCTTAACACGGTCGAGATTTGGAACCTCATCAACCTCACCGACGATGCGCATCCGATTCATCTGCATCTCGTGCGGTTTCAGATCCTCGATCGGCGGCGCTTCGACCGCTTCGACTATCAGATGCATGGCAAGTTGCGTTTCACCGCCGACGCGACGCCGCCCGAGCCCAACGAAGCGGGATGGAAAGACACGGTCCGCGCGAACCCGGGCGTCGTTACGCGCATCATCGTGAAGTTCGAGGGCTACACGGGCCGCTACGTTTGGCATTGCCACATCCTCGAGCACGAAGACAACGAGATGATGCGCCCGTATGAGGTAGTGGGTTAGCTTTTTCCTTCATCGCCCGATTCTTCACCCTTGCCCGATGGGCGAGGGTTCGGAAGAGAAGGACGAAGGAATCATCCCGCGAAACGAGGCTCCGGTTTGCCTTTCACACCCAAGCCCGTGATCGCGAAGAGAGCGCCGCCGTCGGGGCCGGGCTCCATGCCCAACGTCTTGCTCCCGATCGAGGTCGCATACATCACGTC
>DATGKG010000012.1:0-6944 GCA_035294805.1 Binataceae bacterium (SeqCode)
GTCTGGACTCTTCTCCTCTCCTCATGCCGCGCGCAGTTCGATCTCCATATGCGCTCCCGTGCGATTCTCTTTGACCACGCGCACGTTGCCGCCATATTCCGCCACCCGCGATGCGATCGCCCACGGCGGCTCGGCCTGCTGGAAGCCCACGCCGTCATCATCGATGGTGATACGAATCAGATCGCCCGCCTGCGTCGCCTTGAGTGAAACCTCGCGCGCCTGCGCATGGCGCCGCGCGTTGCGCACACCTTCCAGCATGATCAGCAGCATATGCTCGACCAATAGCCCGTTAGCCGCGAAGTCGGCTTCCACATGGAAGCGCGTTTCGTTCGATGCCGCAGCGGTCTCGGCAATTTTGCGATCGAGGTTCACCAGCGAATGGATGTACGCGCGCACTTCGTCGTACTCGCGGGTGACGCCGATTTGCAGCTCGCGCATCTCCTCCAGCGCCTTGTCGGTGCGGCCGCGGATCATCAATTCGCGCAGTCCCTCGAAGCGCAGGTTCAGTCCCGCGAGCACCTGCACGTAGCCATCATGCAGCGCGCGCGCGATTTCCTCGCGCTCCGCCAGCGTCTCCAGCTCGCGCACCCGGGTCTCGAAAATTGCGCGCTGCTGGCCGAGAAAGCCAATCACGCATCCGGTGATGGCGAGGTACGCGGGCCGCATCATGTAGAGCGACTGCATGCCCTGCGGCGACAGCGCGATCAGCAACAGGTACAGCAGCACGCTCGCGAACGTGACCCATAGCGTCGCGCGCAGGCCGGTGCGGCATCCGACCGCGATGATCGCGAAGGTGAAGAAGACATACGAGGGGCTGGTGGGACCTTCGGTGAAGAATGCGATCGCGGTCGCGAAAAGAATATCGAGGGCGGTGGTCGCCGCGAACACGTGCTCCGGCCAGACCCGCCGATGAATCAGCGAGTACGCGCCCAAGCCGTACATGAAATGGAGCGCCAGCGTTGCCAGCACCGCGCGATCGATGGAGAAAGTCCCCTGCCCCGTCGTCGGGTCGATGTAAATCGAGATCAGCGCGACGATCGACAACGCGATGCGTGCGCGCGCGACGTTCCGATCGAGATCGGCGAAATCCAGTGACTGCATGGCCATAATTTCGATGGTTCATCCGACGTAGATCAAGTGCGATCGCAGGGTCTAAGTGGATCTTAGCCGATCATTGCCGCGCGCGACCCGCTTGTGGCATTACACGATCATTCTTAACGGTCGCACTGAGTGGCACGATGAGCGCATTAGAAGAATCGAAGTCCGAGCCGAGGCGCCGCATCCAGTTCGCATTCACCGACGAGCAGGAGCAGTTCCGCGCGGCGATTCGGCGCTTCCTCGCCGATAAATCGCCCACCACCGAGGTTCGCCGCCTGATGGCGACCGCGGAGGGTTACGATCCTAAGGTGTGGCGGCAGATGAGCGAGGAACTCGCCCTGCCCGGCGTCCACATCCCGGAGCAGTACGGCGGCGCGGGCTTCGGCATGGTCGAGCTATGCATCGTGACCGAGGAGATGGGCCGCGCGCTCTTGTGCGCGCCGTACTTCTCGACCGCGGTGCTCGCCGGCAACGCCATCATGAATGCCGGCACCGAGGAGCAGAAGGCGAAGCTGCTGCCCGATATCGCATCCGGCGCGCGGCTCGCGACGCTGGCGATAACCGAGCCGAATGGCAACTGGGATCCATCGAGCATCGAAACGGTCTCGCGTTTCCGCATCGATGGAGCAAAGAGCTACGTCGTCGATGGTCACATCGCGGATCTACTGATCGTCGCCGCGCGCGTACCATCCTCCAGCGGTCGCGATGGTTTGGGGCTGTTCGCCGTCGAGGCGAAAGATGCCGGCGTCGAGCGACGTCAGCTCGAATCGATGGATCCGACCCGCAAGCTCGCGCGGATCGATTTTCGCGGCGCACATGCGACGCTGCTCGGCGAGCTGGATGACGGCGGGAAGCGCATCCAGCGCACGATGGATCAGGCCGCCATCGCGCTAGCTAATGAAATGATGGGTGGCGCGCAGGCGCTGCTCGATTCGGCGGTTAAGTATTCGAAGATGCGGGTCCAGTTCGGACGCGAAATCGGATCGTTCCAGGCCATCAAGCATAAGCTCGCCGACATGCTGCTCGAGGTGGAACTCGCGAAGTCCGCGGCCTACTACGCCGCGCAAGCCGCCGCGATCAACGATCCGGAATGGCCGGCGCTCGCGAGTCTCGCGAAGGCGTCGGCGTCGGAGAGTTATCTGCATACCGCGATCGAAACGATCCAGATTCACGGCGGCATCGGATTCACCTGGGACAACGATACGCACCTATGGTTCAAGCGCGCCAAAAGCTCTGAGATTTTCCTCGGTCTGCCGAGTTATCATCGCGAGCTTCTGATGCAGCGCTGGGGAGTTTGAACGATGAGCACGCCAACCGAAGCCGAAGTCCGCACCGAAGTACGCGAATGGATCGCGGCGAACTGGAATCCGGATATGTCACTGCTCGAATGGCGCACCAAGCTCGCGGATTCCGGATGGGGTGCGCCGCAATGGCCCAAGGAATGGTACGGGCGCGGCCTGCCGCACAGCCTCGTGCGCGTAGTGCAGGAGGAACTCGCGGCGGTCGGCGCGGTGGGTCCTGCGGCCTCGGGCGTGCGGATGCTCGCGGCGGCCACGCTGCTCGAGCATGGCACCGACGCGCAGAAGAAAAAGTTCTTGCGCCGCATCCTCACTGGCGAAGACACCTGGTGCCAGTTCTTCAGCGAGCCGGGCAGCGGGTCGGATTTGGCGGGCGCGACCACGCGCGCGGATTTGAAGGGCGATTTCTGGATCGTCAACGGACAGAAGGTGTGGACGACCAGCGCGCATCATGCGGACCATGGCCTCCTGCTCGCGCGTACGGATTGGGACGTGCCGAAGCACGAGGGAATGTCGTATTTCGTGATCGACGTGAAGCAGCAGGGCGTCGATGTCCAACCGCTCAAGCAGATGAACGGCCACGCATCGTTCAATCAGGTGTTCTTCACCGATGCGAAGGTGCCGAAGGAAAACTTGGTCGGCAAGGTCGGCGAGGGATGGAAAGTCGCGATGACGACGCTCGCGCATGAGCGCCGCGGCGCCGACGGCCTCGCGCCGCCCTCGAAGAAGGGGCGCAAGGAGGGCCGCATCCACGCCGAGGAACGCGCCGAGAACGACAAGGCCAACGAGCCCTATAGGTGGTATCCGCAGCGGGCAGGCAGAGTGGACCTTATCCTCGAACGCGCGAAGGAAACCGGCGCGGACAAGGATCCTCATGTGCGGCAGGAAATCGCCAAGCTGATGATCATGGCGAAGTCGGCCGAATGGACCGCGCGTCGCGCGCGCGCCGCCCAGCAGCAGGGGCGTCCGCAAGGCCCCGAAGGCTCACTTGGAAAGCTCGCCGCCAGCCACGTCGCGCGCGGCTGCGCCCGGGTGCATACGATGATGACCGGCACGGAGGCTATGCTCACCGGCAAGGAAAGTCCTCGCGAGGGAATCATCGCGGAGATTCTCGTATCGGTTCCTGCGGTCTCGATCGCGGGAGGCACCGACGAGATCCAGCGCAACATCATCGCCGAGCGCGTGCTGGAGTTGCCGAAGGAACCGCGCTTCGACACCGGCCCCTTCCGCAACGTACGAAGGAACTAGCCTTTCGCCCACGCCAGCAGCTGCTCGCGTGGCCAGATCAGCGTGTATGCGATTGGCGACGCCAAGCCGCTTCAGCGCGGCCGCATATATCGTGAGGATAGGAAGCGACAATGGCACATGACGATCGCGCCTATGCGGACCGGCTGACGACTCTCCAGAGTGAAGTGCTGGAAATCCTCCGCACCTTCGAATCGCTCCAGGAGAATCTTCTGCCCGGGAACCTGGCCGAGAATCAGGGGCAGCTGGTAGCGGTCGTGAGCGACAAGTTCCGCCGCTTCGAGACGAGTTTCGCCCCGCTCACGCCGCCCGATGCGTTGGCGCAAGTTCATCAGCCGTTGTGCGAAGCGATCCGCGAGTTGAACAGGGCCTTCGATCTCTTCATGAGCAAACCGGGCCCCGAATGGACGCTGGCCTTCCTCCGTAGCCGCAGTGCGTTTTGTCGCGGCTTGTATCAGCTCTACGAATTGCGCGAGCAGTTGCCGATTGTTGCCACGCATTTCCTGCTCGAGGGAGCGAAGGACCCGGCGCCGAATGCCTCGAGCGGCGCGGCGACCGGCTTCATCCAGCGTAAACGCAATGATGATCGCTCCGACTACACACTCTACATTCCGGAGGATTATTCGCCTGAGAGAAAGCTGCCGCTGATCGTCGCGCTCCACGGCGGGTATGGCCAGGGCGCCGAATACGTATGGACCTGGCTGAGGCCCGCGCGCAGCCGCGGCTATGCGGTCCTCGCGCCCAAGTCATTCGATGTGACGTGGGATATGAGCATGCCCAGTATCGATACCCGTTCGGTAATGCGGATGCTCGATGAAGTCACGCGCGAGTATGCGATCGATCCCGCGCGCATCTACCTGACCGGTCTGTCCGACGGCGGCATCTTCACCTACATCATGGGGCTCGACCAGTCGCATCTGTTTCGCGGCCTCGCGCCGGTCGCGGGCGCGCTGCATCCGATCGTGGACCCGTTGCTGCGCCAGGGGCGCGGCAAGGACACGCCGATGTTCGTCGTTCACGGCGCGCACGACTTCATCTTCCCGGTCGCGTTCACCCGCCAGACCTGCAAGCTGCTCAAAGACATCGGCTACGACCTGCGGTATGAGGAATTGCCCGAATGGGGCCACGCGTTTCCTTACTCGATCAACGAGCGGATGGTCCTGCCGTGGTTCGAATCGCTGCCGCCGAAGAAGTAGCGGCGCGGGAACAGGTTCCCAGCGAAGCGCGGGCGCGACTTCCCTGGAAAACAACCGATCGCGGAAAATCACAACTGGAGCCGGCACGATGAAAACATGGACAGCCATTTTGATGATGATCGCTTTTGCGACGGCGACTGGGGCGGTTGCGGGCCCGCCGGACTCGGCAGGCACAGTTCATCAACTCATGATGCAGCCTTTGCCAAATATGCCGCAAAGTGACGTCGTCGTTATCACGGTCGACTATCCTCCCGGAGGCACAACCCCGCCGCATGAGCATCCTGGCGCTACCTACGCTTACGTCTTGAAGGGGTCGGTGGTGTCGCAGTTGGGCGACGAGCCGCCGCGTACTTACACCGAAGGTCAAATGTGGTCGGAGACGCCACATCAGCGTCATATGGTCTCGCGCAACGCCAGTGCCACCGAGCCGGCGACGCTGCTGGTGTTTATGGTCGCGCCGCATGGTCAGGCACTGACCACGATGCTGCCCGCGAAGTGAAAAGAGTGCAGGCCGATCGAGTCTCCGATCAAAATCCGCGCACCTAAGGAGCGACGATGAGCAGTCCCATCCGTCCACCATTCACGGCGGAGAGCGCTCGCGCCAAGGTCAAGGCCGCGCAGGATGCGTGGAATACACGCGATCCCGAAGTGGTGGCGCGCGCCTACACTGAAGATTCCCAATGGAGAAATCGCACCGAGTTTTTTCGTGGCCGTACCGCGATCAAGGAGTTCCTTCGCCGCAAATGGGAGAAGGAACTCGACTATCGTCTCATGAAGGAATTGTGGTGCTTCACGGACAATCGGATTTCGGTCCGCTTCGAATACGAATGGCATGATCGCGAGGGCCGGTGGTACCGCACTCATGGCAACGAACACTGGGAGTTCGATGCCGACGGTCTGATGCAACATCGCGACATGAGCGCTAATGACTACCCGATCGAGGAATCGGAGCGCCGATACCGCGACTAGAACGCGCGCCCTGTGCCGCCCCTCGCTATCGAAACGCGGGGGCGACCTCCTTCGCGAACAGCTCGAGGTTCTGATCGATATCCTCGTGACGGCACGCCCAGCTGATCATCACGGTGCGCGCGCCCGCATCGACGTATTCCTTCAGTCGCTTGCGGCAATCGTCGGGATTGCCCCACAGCGCGTAGCGTCCCGCGATCTGCGAAAAATCCTGCGCGTAGTTGCGCCCCAGCGCCTTGGCGGCCTGTTCGCGCGCCTGCTCGCGGTCGGGGTAGATCGACGCGAAGATGAACAGCCCGTTGCGAAAACTGCTCATGTCGCGTCCGGCCTCGGCGCCGAATTGTTTTATCTTGCCGACGCTCTCCGCCAGCATCTCGGGCGTGTACATGTATGGCAGCCATCCGTCGGCATACTTTGCAGCGCGTCGCATCGCGGGCTCCTTGCGTCCCGCGACCCAAATTGGCGGATGCGGCTTCTGTACCGGATGCGGCGCGAGCGTGACGCCAGAAAACTTCGTGTAGCGCCCCTCGAAGGTCACGTCCTTTTCGGTCCATAGCTTCGTGATGACTTCGAGAGCTTCGTTCGAGCGCGAGCCGCGCTGATTCACCGGAACGCCGCACGCCTCGAACTCCTTGGGAAACTCGCCGCCGATTCCGATGCCCATGTGAAAGCGGCCGCCCGAAGCCACATCGAGCACCGAAGTCTGCTTCGCGAGCACGGTCGGATTGTAGAGCGGCAGCAACACCACCGTGCTCATCAACTTAATGCGCGAGGTTGCGCCCGCGGCGACCGAAAGGCTGACGATCGTGTTGGCGATCGGCCCGTGGAACATCATGTGCTCGCCTGCGCCGAGATAGTCGTAACCGAGACTCTCTGCGCGGCGCGCGAATTCGGGAATCCCTTTGGCCGCAGGCAACGTCGCACCAAATTCGATCTTTTCCATAGCGCCGAAGTTCGCACATCATCTCTCGGCCTGACAACCTCCTCTTGATCGAACGACCACGAATGGATGAAAGATCGCGATGATGACTTGGGACGACGCCACAGAACGGATGCGGGCGCGCATCGCGGATACCGCGCGGCTCGCACATGAGGGCTTTCCACATTTTGCCGATCCAGATACCAAGCAGTGGACCTACTC
>DATGKG010000013.1:0-2070 GCA_035294805.1 Binataceae bacterium (SeqCode)
CGATGCGACTATTCGGTCAAGAACAGCAGCATTACGCTTAGCTTCGAGGATCCCAGCCGCGAGCGCGCGCAACGCATCCTCGGCTACGAGATCGCCGATCTGCGCGAAAAGCTGCGCTCGCGCGAGGTCCACAACGCCGCCGAAGCCGTCGCGTCGCTCAATGAGCGCCTCAAGATGATTTCCGACACGCTGCTGCTACGCGAGATCTACGAATTGGTCGCCGCGCAGATTCAGCGTCAGCAACTGGCCGAGATCGAGGCCGATTTCGCATTCACCGTGCTACAACCTCCGGTCGCGCCTGATTTGCAGATATGGCCCCGCGCGCTCATCAATGCCTTGGTCGGCGGTTTCATCGCGATGGCGCTCGTATCGATCGGCCTGCTGATGCTCGACTTATGGCGTGAGTCGCATCGTCGCGGCGGAGTCCAGATCGAGCCGGTGCCGCCTCGCCGAACAGGCTTTTGAACATTCCATTGGACGCGAGCGTAGCGATAGTTGGCCCAGATGACGCGCGAGCTTCGCAGCTCGCGTTCGCCGCCGCGAATTCCGATCACCTCCGATGGCTCTTGCTCGGAAGCGTCGGATGTCTCTACCTGCCGTTGGTGTTTATGGGCCCCGGTTCCGATCCCGACTCGATTCGCGAGTTGCGCTCCGGCGCCATCCTGCTATGGGAGCATCGCTACGTCCTATCTCGTCCGCCAGGCTACTTTCCCTACGAGGCGTTATGCGGACTGCTCTACTTTCTTGGCGGAATGGTCGCGACCAATTGCGCGACCGTCGCGATGTCGCTGCTGCTGCTCGATTCATTCCTGGGCGTGTGTGAGCGCTTGGTGGTTCCGCATCGGCATCTGATGGCCGCCGCGATGGCGATTCATCCCATCTACTGGGCTGCCTCTACGAGCACCATCGATTTCATCTGGGCGCTCGGATGTTTCTTCGTCGGGTTCCGGCTGCTGCTCAATCATCGACATTTCGGAGCTGCCGCGATGCTTGGCCTGTCGGTCGGAATCCGGTTGTCGTCCGTGCTGATGGTGGCGCCGCTGCTTATTTCGGGAATCATCGAGCGGCCGCGCGACGCGCGGGTCTGGATGACCGCCGCGCTCGCGAGCGCAATTGGCGTCGCGCTCTATCTTCCCGAATTCATCGCATCGGGAAATTCCTTCGCCTTCCTCACCTACTACATCGGCGAATGGACGTGGAGCGGACACATCGCGCGCTTCCTCTATAAGAATGTCTATTTCTGGGGCTTGCCGACGACGCTTTTCCTCTGCGCTGCTGCCCCGGCGCTTATTCGGGCGCTAGCCGCTGCCGAACGCCGGTTTCGCGCGACCATCATCATGTCGCTGGCCATTCTGTTTGGCTTCGAAGCGCTGTTTCTGAAAATTCCGGTGCAGCGCGCGTATCTGCTTCCGATGCTGCCGTTCGCGCTGATTCTCCTCGCCCTCGCGACGCGCGATCGCCCGCGCCTGCTGATGGCGATCACGCTCCTGGTTTTCTCCTACAACTTCGTCAGCCTGAACATCGCGCGCGCCGATATTCCCGATCATGCGACCCGCGCGATCATTGGACCGTTCATCGAACGCGGCTCCCTCCTGAGCGACGTCGCGGCTCGTCTTAATTTCGCGCGGGCCACCAATTTCTGACGCCGTAGAAATGTCCGCCCCGATGGCACGACGGACCGGCCTCGCTGCCAACCTCGTATGGAATCTCGCCGGGGAGTCGATGCCGGTGCTCGCCGCCGTCGTTGCGATTCCGATCCTCGTGCATCGGCTCGGCGCCGATCGCTTCGGCGTACTGACTCTGTCGTGGGCTGTCGCAGGATACTTCGGGCTGTTCGATTTCGGACTCGGACGCGCGCTGACGAAAGCGATGGTGCAGGAGCTAAGCATCGGTCGTGGCGCAAAAGCCGCCACATTATTTTGGACCGTGCTCGCGATGATGCTCGCCCTCGGCGTCGTCGCGGGCGTTACGCTGGCGATGCTTGCTCCGTGGCTGACGCGCGACGCTCTCAGGATCCCGCTCGCGCTGCATGATGAAACGATTGTGGGGTTAAACCTCATCGCGATTGGG
>DATGKG010000014.1:0-5025 GCA_035294805.1 Binataceae bacterium (SeqCode)
GGAAAGCGTACGGATCGAGCAGTCCGCTTCTGTGCTGTAAAGAGACTTGGGCAATGGCTCGCTTGTCAGAGCGTAGTAGTCCGCCATGTAACGGAGACATCCTCAGCAGCGAAACATGATGCTATCGGCTCCGCTTGTCAAACCGTTAGAACCTACTGTCAAGCGAACGATCGTTGGAAACCAAGGTTTCGTTCGCAGACATACGTTCACCGCCGGTGCCTTTGCTCAGGACTAGAACGATGGGGAAAGATTGATTCAGATCTGACGGCAAGTCACAAATATTCGTACAGGGCGCGCCCCCGAGTCCCCCAAGGAGGGCATCGATAGCAGCCTAAAAACCCGAGACTAGGGCCAGACTCGCACCAGCGAGTTAACGAGGTGGAAGCTTATCGAATCATTCGGCGGGTGGCTTCCCGGTTCCACAATCGTAAGAGTCGGACAAACCTGCGGGGGAGCGCACGACAATCCCGGCTCAGGTGGGTGAGGCAGGCACGCTTCACATCCAAATCGAAACTCTCCCGACATTTCGAACGTCATTTGAGCGAGCATCGCTTCGCGGAGGTCCCTCTTAGAAGCTCGTCTCTGCTCGCATAGGCGACTCGGCAGCCTCGCTCGGGATGAGACATAGAACGCTGAGGCAGCGGCAGCGGTCGGAATTCTAACGGGCGGTTCGCGAACCGCCCCTACCAGGATAGGAAGCGAATTTCCTCAATCGCGCGCGAGGACGCGCGCTATGTAAGGTCCCGCTCCGGCTCGCTCGCGGACTCGCGAGCCACCTCGCCCACCGGGCGAGGGAATCTCGGGGCGCGAAGCGCCCCTACCATCTCCGGAATCGGGATTCCTCAGAATGTCCTTCCCTTGAGCGTCATTTTCAGCTCACCCGTTGCGAGGCTGAGCGTGCCGGTGAAGCTGCCGCCTGCGCCATCGGTGATTTTGGTGGTGTTCCATCCGATCAATTGCCATCCGCCGGTCAGAGGTGCGGTAGTCGATTTCGCGATGACCGGATCGCAGACGGCGCCGTTAAAGGCAGTGGTCTCCGCGTCGGCGGAAGCGGTGGTGAACTGGCCGGAGATTGGATAGCAATCGGGCGGCGCGAGGGCGGCGCCGTTGTCGACATCGATGCCGATTTCCACAGTGGCGGTTCCGTTTCCGGCGAATGCGTTGCGTTCCGAGCAACTCCACGTGAGGCATGCGCAAATACCGCTCACGCACAGATCCGACGCATAGGTGGCATCGTTGCACGGCGAGCTGCTGACCGAGGCGGTTGAGGCGCACGTGAGGGTGCTCACGTCGGCGCGTCCTTTGGCGATCGGAAGCTCCGGCGAAGTCGTATTGCCGGTGAAACTGGGAATCGTCATTGAGCCGAGATTTTGCGCATCGAGGATGGAGGCGCCGGCGGAGACGCATAGCAGCAAGGCCAGCGCAAGTGACGTGATAAAACGATAAGCCATTATAAATCCTGATCGATACCCGAATGAATTGAGATGCGGACCGAACAGAAATTATCCTGCGCAGGCGATGATGGAACAACTAACAAGATTAGCGAAAGTTGCCATCATTAGATGCCTCAATAGGGATGCCCACCAGGTCCGTGCCCATGAGTCATCGCGCCCATACGCCTCCCGCGTTGGAGCGATAGCCGAGCGCGCGATAGGCCGCATCGACGAGGCTTTGCCCGCGATCGTTCATCAGGATGCCGAAGCCCATCCGGTTCATCGTATAGCCGAAGCTCATGCGGCATTCGGGATCAGCAAATCCGAGCGAGCCGCCGGCGCCGACGTGCCCGAAGGCAGGCTCGCCGATCAGCAGCGAACAGTGCGCCGCGTTGTCGAGCCGCCGGTTGTCCATCGCTTTCATGAAGCCGAGCGAGAAGCGGGTGGGAATTCGCAGCGTCGCATCCTCATGCGTCGCGACCGAGCATAGCGCCATCCGCGTAAGCGTGTCGCGCCCGACCAGGCGGACGCCGTTCAGCTCGCCGCCGTTGGCGAGAGGAGCATAGATACCGGCGAGGCCGCGCGCGTTCGACATTCCATTGGCGGAGCCGATCTCGGCGGCGTGCGCCTCGCGGCTGTTCGCATCGAAGCCGCCCATGTTGAACATGAAGTAATGGGTCGCGGAATCCTTCTCATTGACGGCGGCCTGTGAGATGCGGCTGTTGCGCACTTCGTCAGTAACGGGCGCGAAGATCATCGGCGCGACGCGCGCTTCCTTGTCCTCGGGAAGTCCGATCCAGAAATCCAGTCCCAGCGGCTTCGCGACCTCGTCCTGAAAGAATTTGCCAAGCCGCTTGCCGGTCGAGCGATGCACCATCTCGCCGACCGTCCACGCCGAGGTGATGCCGTGATAGCCGTTGCGCGTGCCGGGCTTCCAGAATGGCTCTTCGCGCTCGAGCAGGCTGACAGTGTAGTCGTAATCGTAGAAGCCGCCTTTTTTCACTTTGGTGCGCAGATGCGGCAGGCCGACCGAATGATCGAGCATCATCGAGACGACCGCGCTCTCTTTTCCGGCCTGCCCGAATGCGGGCCAGTAGCGCGTCACCGGCGCATCGAGGTCCAGCTGCCCGCGATCGGCCGCCATATGCGCGCAAATCGCCGAGGCGCCCTTGGTCGCGGAATAAATTATCGAGATGGTGTCGCGCGTCCACGGCGCGCCATCGACCTTGACGCGTCCGCCCCATAAATCGACGACGGTGCGGCCTTCGAGGTTGATGGAGACGCTCGCGCCCAGCTCATCGCGTTGTTCGAAGTTCTCGGCGAACGCCTCGAGGACGCCGTCGAACTTCGGGTCGCATTCGCCTTCGATCAAACCTGCGCGGATATTTTTGGAAATCGTACGATTCGGCATCGGTCGCTACTCACTTCGGTCAAGTTCACGGATTATTGGCGCAAACGGCCCGCGCCTGACAACCGCGCGACGGAGCATCGAGGCCAGCCTTGCAAGTTCGCGACTGGCGAGGGTATTCGTCAGCAACAACGCTGCTTTGGAGTTGACCTTTGTTCAAACGTGTATTGATTGCCAATCGAGGTGAAATCGCGATCCGCGTCGCGCGCGCCGCGGCCGCGCTCGGCGTCGAGTCGGTCAGCGTCTATGCGCCGGCGGACGCGCTCTCGCTGCACACCCGCGTCACAACCCAATCGCATGCGATCGGCACGTCGAAGGCGGCGGCGGGCGATCCGGTGCGCGCGTATCTCGATATCGACGGGCTGATCGAAGCGGCGAAGGCCACGCGCTGCGATTGCGTGCATCCGGGCTACGGCTTCCTGTCCGAGAACGCCGGCTTCGCCAAGCGCTGCCTCGAGGAGGGCATCGCGTTCATCGGGCCGCGCCCCGAGACGTTGGCGCTGTTCGGCGACAAGACAAAGGCGCGCGAGTTGGCGAGCTCACTCGATATCCCGATCATTCCCGGTAGCGCGCATGCGTTTGCGAATGCTGAGGTCGCGGTGGGCGTCGCCGAAACCATCGGGTATCCGGTCATGCTGAAAGCTGCCGCGGGTGGAGGCGGTCGCGGGATGCGCACCGTCGCGTCCGCCGATGAGATGGCGGCGGCATTCGCGCGATGCCGGAGCGAGGCGCAGGCGGCATTCGGCGACGGCTCAGTGTTCGTCGAAAAGCTCCTCGATCGCCCGCGTCATATCGAGGTGCAAATTCTCGCGGATCGTCGCGGCGACATCGTACATATTTACGAGCGAGACTGTTCCATCCAGCTTCGGCATCAGAAGATGGTGGAGATCGCACCCGCGCCGGCGCTCGATGCGGGCCTTCGACGGAAAATTCTGGACGACGCCATCCGCCTCGCGCGCGCAGCCGGCTATGTGAATGCGGGAACCGTCGAGTTCCTCGTCAGTCCCGAGCGCGGCGAATATTTTTTCATCGAATGCAATCCGCGCATCCAGGTTGAGCATACGGTGACCGAGCAAGTCACCGGCATCGACCTCGTCGAGTCGCAGTTCCGCATCGCGGCGGGCGAGTTGCTGAAAGACTTGGGCATTGCCGATCAGACGGCGATCGAAGCGCCGCGCGGCTATGCCGTCCAGGCGCGGATCGTCGCGGGCGGCGTCGGCGTCCTGACGGGATATAAGGAGCCGACCGGTCCGGGCGTGCGCGTCGATTCATGTGGCTATGCCGGCTATGCGCCGCCGCCGCAATTCGATCCGATGTTCGCCAAGCTGATTTGCACTTCGAACTCGACGCATTCGTTTGCCTCGGCGCTCGACCATACGTTGCGCGCGCTCGACGAATTCCACCTAGCGGGATTGCCGACCAACCTTCAGCAACTGCGCGCGATCCTTTCGCATCCGGAGGTTCGCGCGGGCAATGCGCGTACCAGTTTCTTTGCCGAGAATGTAGAGCTCGCATCGTCGATCGTCGCGCATGCATCCGCCTCGAACTCGCTCGCGCTGCTCGAACAGCAATCGGCGTCGCTGCGCGGCGGCAAGGCCGCGTTCACGCTGAATGGTGCGCGAGCGGCGTCCGCGGGACTGTCAGTGCCGAGCGGCGAGGAAGGTATCGAAAGTCCGATGGCGGGCGCCGTCATCGAGGTTCTCGTCGAAGCCGGCGCGAACGTCGAGGCGGGCGACACCCTTATGGTCATCAGCGCGATGAAGATGGAGACCGCGATCACCGCGCCATCCGCCGGCATCGTGACAAACATCAGTCCGGTCGACATCGGTGCGAATGTTGGCGCAGGCCAGATCATCGCGACGATCGCGCCGTCGAAGGGCAATGACATCGCAGCGTCACCGCGCCGGCATGGCGAGGATACGTGGGCGCCGATGCTGGCCGACGTGCAGGCGCTGCAGGACATCGCGCATCGCCGCTTCGCGCCCAACTCGAACGATCCGGGCGTCGTGCGCCAGCGCCATCGCGGCAAGCTGACCTGCCGCGAGCGCATCGACATGCTGCTCGACGCGGGCAGCTTTCGCGAGGTCGGCAGTCTCACTGGATTTGCGGATTACGACGACGAAGGGCGCGTGTCCGGCTTCACGCCCGCCAACCACGTGGGAGGATGGGGCAAGATCGCGGGCC
>DATGKG010000015.1:0-2454 GCA_035294805.1 Binataceae bacterium (SeqCode)
ACGTAGGGCCGAAGCAATAGACTTTGCCGAGCGCGAGGGCGCCGGCTTCCGCATAGAGCTGGCCGCTCTGCGTGAGATACGCTTTGCGCTCGCCGAAGTAGTCCACTTCGAAAAGATTAGTGGTGCCCTCACACGAGGTTGGCGTGAACACCGGCGCATCGAAAAGCACGAAGCCGCGATCGTAGAAAAAATCGCGGCACGCCTGCTCCACTTCGCTGCGCACGCGCAGGATGGCGTTCTGCTTCGAGGATCGAATCCACAGATGACGCAGGTCGTGCAGGAACGCGACGCCATGCTCCTTGGGCGTGATGGGATAATCGCTCGAGGAACTTACGACGGTATAACTCTTCGCTGTCAGCTCGTATCCGCCGGGCGCGCGCTTGTCCTCACGCACGATGCCGCTTACCTGCAGCGACGTTTCCTGGCTCAAATGATCGGCGGCGGCGAACGCCTCGGCGCCGAGGTCGTTCAACGTCGCGACGCATTGGCAGATGCCGGTGCCGTCGCGCAGTTGTAGAAAATGAATCTTGCCGCTCGAGCGCCGGTTGTTGAGCCATCCGGAGAGCGTGACTTCTTCGCCGGCGTGCTTCGAAAGCTCTTCGATGAAGACTCGTTCGCGCATGGTCCTATTTATACATATCGGCGGCCATCGCGATCGAGCCTCGCACATTCGATTAGAGTTTCATTATCCGATAGCTTTTTCGTTGGATGAACGGACTCGATTTCGCAATCGTCATCGCGTTGTCGGTCGGCGCGATTTATGGCCTCTCGCACGGCGCGATCCGGATGCTCACCTCGGTGGTCGCGCTGGTCGGCGGAGTCTATTTCGCATCGGTCTATTATCCGAACGCCTCCGGAGTAATCGAAAAACAATTCGGCGCCTCGCCGGTGGCTGCGAGTCTGATCGGATACCTCGTGCTGTTCGGTGCGTTGTTTTTCGTGATCGAGGCGGTTGGCGGGATGCTGATGCGCACGCTGCTCGTGATTCATCTGAGCTGGATCGATCGATTGGTGGGATCCGCAGTCGGCGCAACCATCATGGCGATTGTCACCGGCATCATCGTGATGCTGATGGCGGTAGTACTGCCCGCTGATGCGGCAATCATCCGCGACTCAAGTCTCGCGCCGCGCCTGCTGCTCTACAATCAGGAGCTGGTGCGTTACATTCCCGAAGACGTCAAGCAGGCGTACGAAACCAAACGCGCCGAGATCATCCGCAGTTGGATAGAAAAAGAAACGAGGCTCACCGAATCACCGGTGGCCTCGCCTCAGGCTTCTCCGAGTAATTAGCGACTACGCCATCAGGTAAATCACTTACGCCAGGGCGCCGTCGACCGCGCGCTTGAGATGCGCCTTGGGTACTGCGCCAACGATCTGATCCTTCACCTGGCCGCCTTTGATGATGAGCAAATTGGGAATGCCGCGTACGCCGTAGCGCGCGGGCGTCTGCGGATTGTCATCGACATTGATCTTCACGAACTTGACCTTGCCGTCGTACTCGTTGGCAAGCTCATCGATGGAGGGAGCGATGGCTTTGCAGGGACCGCACCACGGCGCCCAAAAATCGATCAGAACCGGCTTGTCGGATTTGAGAACTTCGCTTTCGAAGTTGGAATCGGTAACGTGCAGGACCTTATCATTTGCCATCAAATTTTCTCCAAACTCCCGCCGCTTTGAACGTATGCTCAAACAGTAAGTACGGGTCCCGAGGTAGTCAAGGCGACACCGGCTAGCGCGGATGCTCCGCTGAGCCTAGCGCGGATGCGCCGCCGAAAACGTCTCGCGCGAGGTTTCCGCCAGCAGCACTTGCGCGCGCCTGAGCGTCGCCTCGGCCTCGCGAACGAGATCCGCGAATACCTCCGCGGCCGGACGGATATCGCCGATCAGCCCGGCGCCTTGTCCGGTCGGCATGAAAGTGCGATCGGGATCGGCCGGTCCGGCCTCGCCGGTGTAGTTCATGACGCCATTCTGACGCGAAATCATGCCCTGCTGCGGGAAAGGTTTGATCTTCGACGGATCCTTTTCCCATTCGGCTGCGTACGAGGTTCGAATCACCCGGCACGGCTTTCCGGTATAGCATCGCGTCCGCATGGTGGAATCCTCGCGGGAGTTCACGATCGATTCGCGATACTCCTGCGCTGCGTTTGCTTCGGGCGTCGCGATGAAGCGCGTGCCAACGATGACGCCCTGCGCGCCCAGCGTCAGAAGCGCGGCTATCTGGCTGCCATGCGCGACGCCGCCGGCCGCTAGCACCGGCAATCGTACCGCATCGATCATTTGCGGAAGCAGAGACATCAGGCCGATTTCGCCGGTATGACCTCCGGCCTCCGTCCCTTGGGCGACTACCACATCGGCGCCGGCCGCCTGCGCCTTCTCGCCATGATGAACCTTGCCGCACATCACTACGATCTTCATGCCGTGATCTTTCATCGTCTGCACGAACTCGGTCGGCAC
>DATGKG010000016.1:0-2410 GCA_035294805.1 Binataceae bacterium (SeqCode)
TCCGTCATCCCATCTATGCGGGCTGGTTTCTACTAACTGTAGGATATCTCGCCTCATATCCGTCATTGACAAACTGCCTTATAACGCTGGCGACGATTCCCTTTATGATGTGGCGGATTCATCTCGAGGAAGGCCTGCTCAATGCCGATGCCGACTATCGAGCCTATAGTCGGACCGTGCCCTTCCGGCTTTTGCCGGGCCTGTACTAGACCCATTCAAGCGTGCGCCGAACGTGCGGTGAATCGACCGGCACGTCCTTCGCCCGCCCGGTTGTAGTTTCGTTAAATACTCGCCTCCTAAACTCGCGGCCATATTTCGCCTTAAATTTGCTTCGACGATGGGTTCGTTTCACGTATTCGCTTGGAAGCCGCGAGACCAATTTAAAGCAAACATGAATGACAAGATTCCCCGGTTCGAAATACCGCGATTTTGCTGGATAAAGTGGGTTTGTTTTTTCATTTAATGAGAGGCGGATCTGCGTCGAAGTAGGTTTTTTTCAACTTTTGAAGGCGAGCGGTGGGTTCGTTTATGTAATCTCGCTTGCGTCGCCATGAGCCATAAAACGCGGACGGCGCCCCGATGCGGGACGCCGTCTCTCTATCCTAGCACGAGGTGCCCATCGAGGCATCCGGGCCTTCATTCGTACTGGCGTATCACCGATACCAACCGATCGAGGTCCAATGGCTTGTGCATCACGAGGTCGACATCGATTTTTTGC
This sequence comes from Binataceae bacterium (SeqCode), assembly GCA_035294805.1. Lineage (GTDB taxonomy): Bacteria > Desulfobacterota > Binatia > Binatales > Binataceae > DATGKG01. Next base: position 719 of record DATGKG010000016.1, read on the forward strand.
GTCACGGCGGCGCCGAACGCCGTGACCACCACCACTGGAATGTTGGCAATCGCGGCGTCTTTCTTCTGCGCGTCGCGAAACTCCCATCCCGTCATCACCGGCATGAAGAGGTCCAGCAGAATGACTTTCGGCGGCGGCGAGCGATGCAGATAATCGAGCGCTTCCTTGCCATTGCGCGCCGAAGCCACTTTGAAACCTTCCAGCTCGAGACAGTCCGACAATGCTTCCCGGGCGCCGTCATCGTCCTCGACGATCAAAACGTAGGATTTTTCTTCAGTGGGATCGATCGTCGCCATGACGAGTTGGACGAGGCCTAATGGGCGCCTTTCCAGCTAAGTATCCGGTTTAATTCGTCGATGTCGACTGGTTTGGTCAAATGTACATCAAAGCCCGCGGCGAGTGCGCGCTGCCGATCCTCGGGTTGCCCGTACCCGGTCAGCGCCACCAGCAGCGGGCGCGGCTTCAGGTTCAATGCGCGCATGCGTGCAACTACCTCGTAGCCGTCGATGTCCGGCAAGCCGATGTCGATGAGCGCGACCTCGGGACGCCACGCCTTCGCGCGCTCGACGCCGCTATGGCCGTTCGATGCGACGTCGATCTCATGACCGACGAATTCGAGCAACATCTTGAGGCTGTCGAGCGCATCAGGATTGTCATCGACGATGAGGACGCGACGCTTGGCGACCGAATTTTCATGCGCGCTTTCCGGCTCGTCCGCCGCGGTATTCGACTGCGCGAGCGGAAGCGTGACCTCGAAGCGGCTGCCGGTACCCGGACCGTTGCTGAAAACCGCGACGGTGCCGCCATGCAGATGCGTGAGTTGTTCGACCAGCGCCAAGCCGAGACCCATTCCGCCGGCTTCGACGGAGCCCCTCGTCGCCTGTTGAAATGGTTTGAAGATATCGGGCAGCGCCTCGGGCGAAATTCCCGCACCGTCGTCGGTGACGCTGACCAGCGCCGCGGCATCCTTGCGCGCAACCGCAACATCGATGTTCCCGCCGGGCTCAGTGAACTTGATCGCGTTGGTAAGGAGGTTCCAGAAAATTTGTTCGACGCGAGCCTCATCGGCGTCGATGACGAGATTCGCCGATGCGAACTGCACCTCGAGATTGCGCCCCTCGGCGCCGTCAGTCTCCTGCACAGTCTGAACGCATCGCCGAACCAGCTCGCCCAGGTCGAGCGGTATGCGGTTGAGCGAAATCTTTCCGCGCGTGATGCGCGAAATGTCGAGGAGGTCGTTGACCAGCCGTGACAGTTGCGAGGTCTGACGTTTCAGGATGCCGCGCAGCTTGAGGATACGCTCATCAGCGCGCGCGGGTTCCGTGTCGAGCACCGTTACTGCATTGGCGATTGCCGAGAGCGGATTACGCAGCTCGTGACCGAGTTGCGCGATAAAGGTTTCGCGCCGTTGCAGTTCATCGCGCGCGTCGCGATAGAGTTGTGCGTTCTCCACCACCATAGTAGCGCGCTCGGCGAGCATCTCGGCCAGTTCGAGGTCCGCTTCGGTGAAATGGCGGCCGGAGTCGGTGATCGCCATCGAGATGACGCCGCGCACCTGATCGCGGCTGCGCATCGGCACGCATATGTAGGAGGTGAATCCGAGGCGATGCAGCAGCTCGCGATGTTTTTCGCCGATCGCAACGACCTCGGCCAAGCCTGCGGGGTCGGGCAGGAATTGCGATTTGCCCTCGC
>DATGKG010000017.1:0-3951 GCA_035294805.1 Binataceae bacterium (SeqCode)
CGCGCATCTGTTCGGCCTCGCCAAAGGACGCCTCGCATTTGCCACCACGCAATATCCTGAGCAGCGCAAGCACTATCCCGACCATTTCCGCGGCAGCCATCGCTTGACCCTGCGCGACGACAACGCCGTGCGATGCACCGCATGCTTCCTCTGCGCGACCGCGTGCCCCGCGCAATGCATCTACATAGAGGCGGGTGAGTCACCCGATCCGCATATCGAGAAGTATCCGGTGCGCTACGAAATCGACACGCTGCGATGCATCTACTGCGGGCTATGTGTCGAGGCGTGCCCCTGCGACGCCATCCGCATGGACACCTACGTGCATCCGCGCATCTGGGGCTTCGATCGCAAGGACTTCGTCGAGACCAAAGAGCAGTTGATGCATCGCTCGACCGTGCTCGCCGAGAAGGGCCGCGACGGCAACATGGACGAGATGCTCGCGTGGTACAAAGAGCAGGATGCCGAGGTGTACGATCGCCAGCGTCCGGAGCTGAAGCGCTATACCAATCGCGGGCTTCCGCTGGAGGCGGAGAAGCGTCCCGCGCCCGAGCCCGAGGAGCTGACCGCGATCGATCGGCATCACGGCGTCGCCGGCGGCAAATAATCGCCCATGACGCGAGTCACGATCCTGCTGACGTTACTCGGCCTTGGCATCCTGTTCGTCGCGTATGCGAAGGGCGTACAGGTGATTCACGGCGGCGACACGTTAAGCCATATGTACTGGGCGACCGCTGCGTTATGCATGGTAGGGCTGGCGAACTTTATTGCGATCGCACATCTGGCGCGCGCCGAGCGGATGATTCAGCAACTTCGCGCGCTATGCGAAAAGAACGGTATCGCGTATGGCGAAGATTGAGGTGCCAACCGGTTCGCTTCCGTGTAGGGGTCGTTCGCGAACGACCCGCAGCGGAGGATCGGCCGCGGAAAATTTTCCGCAATCGCGCGTTCGTTGCGGGCGGTTCGCGAACCGCCCCTACGAGGAATCAGACCGCGTCGCCCACCGATGAAGGCTTCATTGGGTTTCCATCGGGCAGCGCGCGATCTAGTGTATACTCATTGATCCATCCACGTGCCTTGTTTGGCGCTGGGAGAAAAACTTCATGACTCAGATAGAAGCAGCTCGAAAGGGCATTATAACTCAACAAATGATCGAGGTCGCGGAAGACGAGGGCCTGGCGCCAGAACTCATCCGCCAACGCGTCTCGACTGGCGAAATCGTCATCCCGCGCAACATCCATCACGAGTTCCGCGCGATCGGCGTCGGCAAGGGACTGCGCACCAAGGTCAATTCGAATATCGGCGCATCGAACTTCCATCAGTTCCTCGAAGAGGAAATCGAGAAGCTCTTCACGTCCGTGCGCTTCGGCGCGGATTCGGTGATGGACCTTTCGACCGGCACCGACCTCGATAAGATTCGCGTCGAGCTGGTCTCGCGATGCTCCGTGATGATCGGCACCGTGCCGATTTACCAGGTCGGCTCCGAAGGCTCGATCATGGAACTGGGCGCCGAGCACTTCCTCGATGTCATCGAGCGCCAAGCCAAACAGGGCGTGGACTTTATGACGCTCCACTGCGGCGTCACGCGTGAGACGGTCAAGCGTCTGCGCGGGCATCAGCGCATCGAAGGCATCGTGTCACGCGGCGGCGCGCTGCTCGCGGCATGGATCGAGCGCACCGGCAACGAGAATCCGCTCTTCGAGCATTTCGACGAAGTATGCGAAATCTGCCGCGCGCATGACGTGACGATTTCGATGGGCGATGGACTCCGTCCGGGCGCCACCGGCGATGCGACCGATCGCGGACAGATCGGCGAGCTCCTGGTGATGGGCGAACTGACCGAACGCGCGCGCAAGCTCGGCGTGCAGGTCATGATCGAAGGCCCTGGCCATGTGCCGCTCGACCAAATCGAAGCCAACGTGAAGCTCGAGAAGCGCGTCTGCGCGGGCGCGCCCTTCTATGTGCTGGGGCCGCTGACCTGCGACGTCGCCCCGGGCTACGATCACATTACGGGCGCGATCGGCGGCGCGATTGCCGCGGCCAACGGCACCGACTTCCTTTGCTATGTCACGCCAGCCGAGCATCTGCGGCTGCCCGATAACGACGACGTACGCGACGGCGTCATCGCGACCCGCATCGCGGCGCATTCCGGCGACCTCGTGAAAGGCGTGCGCGGTGCGAAGGTGTGGAACGATCAAATGTCGCGCTACCGCAAGGCGCTGAACTGGGAAGGCATGTACGCGATGGCGATGGATCCGGACAAGGCGCGCCGTTACAAGGAAGAGAGCGAGGCCTCGGGCTCCAACGTATGCTCGATGTGCGGCTCGCTATGTTCCATCAACATCGACAACGCTGCGATCAAGTTTGTGAAGAAGCGGGACAGCCAGCCGGCGGAAATGCACGCCGCCGGAAGATGATTACGATCTGAATTCGACACCAGTCGCAGGAAGCATATGGCGAAGACTTCAAAAAACATCATCGACGAGGCGCGCAAGGACATTCCGCAACTCGACATCGACGCCGCGCGCAAGCTGATGGAGAAGCCCGAGACCGTCGTCATCGATGTGCGCGAGAGCGACGAATGGCGTCAGGGACATCTGCCTAATGCGATCGCGATCCCGCGCGGCTTCCTGGAACTGCGCGTCGAGGAAAAAGTTCCCGACCATAACGCGCCGGTCATCCTGCAGTGCGCATCCGGAACACGATCGCTTCTCGCCGCGCGCGCGCTCAAGGAGCTCGGCTACACCAATGTTTACAATCTGGTAGGCGGATTTAACTCGTGGAAGGATCGCGGGCTGCCGTGGGTCGCGGATCGCCAATTCACCCAGGATGAAATCACGCGCTACTCGCGCCACTTCGTCATTCCCGAGGTCGGCGAGAAGGGCCAGGCAAAGCTTCTTGATTCGAAAGTCCTACTTTTAGGCGCAGGGGCGCTCGGCTCGTCGTCGTCGCTATATCTGGCGGCGGCCGGCGTCGGCACCATCGGCCTGGTCGACTTCGACACCGTCGATCTCTCCAACCTCCAGCGCCAGATCATTCATACGACCGAGCGCGTCGGCATCCGCAAGACTGAATCGGCGGAGACCTCGATTCACGCGCTTAATCCCGCGATCAAGGTTAATCGTCACGAGGTCCGGCTGTCGTCGGAAAACGTGATGGATATCATCAAGGATTACGACGTCATCGTGAACTGCGGCGACAACTTTCCGACGCGCTACCTCATCAACGATGCGTGCGTGTTTGCGAAGAAGCCGCTGGTCGACGGCGCGATCTTCCGCTTCGAGGGTCAGGCGACCGTTTATCATACGGCGAAAGGCGGTCCGTGCTATCGATGCCTGTATCCCGAGCCAGCGCCCCCCGACATGGCGCCCTCGTGCGCGGAGGCCGGCGTGCTCGGCGCGCTCCCCGGCATCATCGGATCGATCGAAGCGCTCGAGGCGATCAAGTTGCTGCTGAATGCGGGCGAGCCGCTCATCGGACGGATGATCTACTTCGATACGCTGTCGGCGCGCGACTACGTGCGGATGCTGAAAATTCGCAAGGACCCCAACTGCCCGGTATGCAGCGAGCATCCGACGCAAACCACGCTCATCGACTACGAGGCGTTCTGCGGGCTGGCTCCCGCGAACCCTTCGACGAGCGATGGAGCGACGCAGCATGCGGGCGCGAATGGCAGCGCCGCGCATCCAGCGGGCCGCTAGAATCCGTCATCCGAAATGACAAAGTCCACCTAGCGGGGACGCAGCAAGAGTACCGAGCCGCCGTAGACTTCGTGCGGTTGGGAGTCGTCGAGGCGTACACATCGAGCGGCGCGAGCATCGCTCTTGCTCGTATCCATCACGCAGACCCTGCCCGCCGCGGGGTTGAAAGCGCGACCATGGAGATGATCGCGCGCGAGGCGAAAGTCGCGGTCGGAACCATCTATCTTCATTTCGCTTCTCGCGACGAGGTTTA
>DATGKG010000018.1:0-4439 GCA_035294805.1 Binataceae bacterium (SeqCode)
TGCCGTCGTTCGGCGCGGACGGTCCCGAGCGCAACGCGCGCGGCTACGGCAACACCATCGAGGCGGTTTCCGGCGTGACCGGGCTGGTGGGATATCACGATGGCGGACAACCCTACACTTTGTCGAATGCGCTCGGCGACCCGTCGGCGGGCCTCAACGGGCTTTTCGCGGTGCTGGTCGGACTGCGCGAACGCGAGGATAGCGGGCGCGGGCAGCATATCGAATTGGCGCAGGTTGAGGCGGTTGTGCCGTACATCGGAGAGTCGATCGTCGAGTACGAAGTCACCGGCAAGGTGCCTAAGCCGCGCGGCAATCGGCATCCGGCGCACGCGCCGCACGGAATTTATGCGAGTGGTTCGGGATTCGTCGCGCTCGCATGCGAATCCGATGAGGATTGGCGCAAGCTTGCTGACACGCTGGGGCTCAGCGCGCTCGCGAATGACTCTCGCTTCGCGACTTCCTCCGATCGCAAGCGCAACGAGGACGCCCTCGACGCTGAACTCGCACGCGCCTTGAAGGATCGCGGCGCCGAGGAAACCTCGCGCATGCTGATCGAGGCCGGCCTCATCGCGGGGCAGGTGAACTCTGCGGCCGACATGCTTGGCGATGCGCAACTATCGGCGCGCGGATTTTACGTCCCGATCGATCGCGCGGTGATCGGCACGCATCTCTATCCGGGCGTCGCGCAGCATTTTTCCGAGACACCGCTGATCGCGGATCGTCCGGCGCCGCTTTTGGGCGAGCACAATCGCAAGGTCTTCAGCGAAATCCTCGGGATGTCGGATGCGGAGATCGAGGCATTGGAGCGCGAGAAGATCATCGGCACCTCGCCATTCGATCGCGCACCGAAGGCCGCGTGACCCTCTGCTGGCTACGTCAGAGGGACGCGCGCTGACGATCTAGTCGGATCCGGGTCGATTCGACCTTGCATCGGCGGCGGAAGCTGTCCCGGCTACGCAGGTCGCATCTTGCGGCGCAGATACCTTCGCATCCGGCTGAACTTTTTGGGTTCGTTTATGTAACTCCGCATCTTTCGATGGCGCAGGAGGCTTCTCCTTCGATGCTTCGGCTTTCGGCGCATCCGGGGTGGCTTCGTTTATGTAATCCACTTCCTCGAAGGTCTCCTCCGACTTCATCCGCTCCTTGCGCCGCCGCTCCAGAATCGCGAGGCATTTCGTCATCATCGAATTGATGGCGCTCTGGTAGCGCAGGATGGTGTTCGCCGATGCGGCCAGCGGCAGATTCACTTCGCCGAGACCGGCTTTAGCGAAAGCCTCGTGCTGATGCTTGATGATCCTGTCATTCAAATAGCCAAGGCTGAGCCGTTCCAATTGCTCATATTCGTCGAGCCCGACGTGGTGGACGGCGCGCGCACGCCACGCGGCCTCCTGCTCGAAAGTCCATACTTTCGCCAGCCGCCAGTAGCATCCGGCGAGTTGCTGCACCGTCATCTTCTCGGTCATGGTGCGCGGCTGGTATTCCTGCGCGAGGCCGGCCACCAGTTCGTCGAATTCGGCGCGGCGCTCCTCGCCCTCAAGGGTCGCGTTGAAAGCGGCCTTCGCGAGGATGCCGTGGCGGAGCGCATTCTGCGATGAGCGCTGCTTGCCTTCGGGCGTGCGCGGTCCGGTGGAGCGCTGCGCATTGGCGCGATTGGCCGAGGCCTTGCGCTCGCTAACGGTGTGTTTTGGAGATGAGTTGGTTTGGGAATCGGTCGCTTGCTTCATACATCCCTGCGCCGCAAATCATGGCGCGAGCTGGCCGATGCGCATGCCAAATCGCATCGGGAGTTAAGGGAGGGACGCATGCTCGGGAGGCATTGAGGAAACGTACCTCCCGCGAAACTGTCAGTATAGCAGAGGTGACAGAGGGAGGACAGATGGGGTGGCCATCTGTGTCATAAACATCGAAGATGTCCGGGGCATAAACATTTCAAAATGTCCGCTGTGCGGGGTATCGCCGCGCGATGGAGAACCTCGAGCGGCGGGTGCGGCGGGAGGTGCGGGCGATGACGCGCCAGGAGATAATCACCAAGGCGATCGCCCGCGAGATAACCTGGCTGCAGGCGGCCCAAATTCTGCGCGTCAGCGCACGCCAGATGCGGCGCATCAAGCGCAAGGTCGAGCAGTTCGGGATGTCGGTGGTGCTCGATCAGCGCGGCAAGCGGCCACGGCGGCGACTGATTAAAGCGGCGACCATCGAGATGCTGATTCGGCTCAAGCGCGATGTCTATCCCGACTTCTCGCTGCGCCACTTTTACGAACAGGTCAGCGAGAAGCATCAGGTGAAGGTGTCCTACAACTGGCTGCGGCTGATGCTGCAGGCGGCCGGGGTGGTAGAGCGCGAGCCGGGACGCGGCAGATATCGGCGCCGGCGCGAACGCCGTCCGCTGGTCGGGATGCTGGTGCATCTGGATGCCTCGACCCATGAGTGGATCGCGGGAGTGCCGAAGCAGGACCTGGTGGTAGCGCTGGACGATGCGGATGGGCGCATCCTGTATGCGCACTTCTTCGCTCAGGAGGGGACCGCTTCCACCTTCGCCGCGCTCGATGGGGTGCTGCGGCGCTATGGCCGCTTCTGCGAGTTGTACACCGACCGCGCCACTCACTATCGCCCGCCCGGACAGTCCGAAGCGGAGGCCGGCGGCCAGGTAAGTCAGGCCCTTCGTGCCTTGGGCATCCGCCTGATCCAGGCGCGCTCGCCGCAGGCACGCGGGCGCAGCGAGCGCGCGTTCGGAACTATCCAGGGACGCTTGCCGCAGGAGCTACGGCTGCATCAAATCAGCGACTATGAGCGCGCCAACCGCTACCTCGAAGAGGTCTTCGTCTCCGATTTTAATCGTCGCTTCACCGTGCGTCCGACGGAAAAAGAAAGCGCGTTCGTGAAGCTGGCCGGGATCGAACTGGAGCGCGCCGATCAGAATCACCATGACGATCCAGAAGGTCAGCATCGCTACTTCTCCCGCCCGCCGGCGAGTTGCCGCGCGATCGCGTCGAACTCGTCGCGAATGGCGGCGATCGATACTCCCGCGGTGCGCATCTCGGCGATCAGTCCGCGCAGGCGCTGCCGCAGCGCGCCGCGTTCTTTGGCGCTCGCGTTGGGCATCGCGCGTTCGACGACGATCGCGCCGCGCCCGCGGCGCAGGTCGAGCCATCCCTCATCGCAAAGCAGGCGGTAGGCTTCGGCAACGGTATTGTGATGGACCGCGAGGTCGATGGCGAGTTGCCTGACAGTGGGAAGCTGGACGCCCGGCTTCAGCTCGCGATTGACCAGCAGCGTCCGGATAGCATCGGCGATCTGGCGGTACGCGGGGACTGCCGACGAGAGATCGATGCGTATTACACTTCTTCCGCTCATTGTCGTTTGTACACATACACTATACAATCGGTGACGCCGAAGAACAAGGAGGCGAGCATGATCGGAAGGACCATCGTTTCGATACTAATTGTGGGGCTGCTCTCGAGCGCAGGCATCGGCGCCGCTAATGCCGAGGATCGCAACGCCGCGGTGCAGCAGGCGACCAAGGCCGCCGACGCGTGGCTGAAGCTGGTCGACGAAGGAAACTACCGCGAAAGCTGGCAGCAGGCCGCGAGCATATTCAGGGGAAAGATCACACCCGAGGGATGGGAGACCCTGGCGAAGGCGACGCGCGAGCATACCGGCGCGCTGATATCGCGGAAGTTCGAGCTCGCCGCGTACGCAACCAGTCTGCCGGGTGCGCCGCCCGGCCAATACGTAGTGATCGAATACGAGGCTTCCTACGCGAACATCAAATCGGTCATCGATAAGGTCACGCCGATGCTCGACACCGACGGTCAGTGGCGCGTGTCCGGATATTGGATCCAGTAGCTAGCCCAGTAGCTGACCGATGTTCAGCGCGCCGCGCATCCACGCGAGGAGGTCGCGATAAACCTCGGCGCGATTGGTCTCGTTGAACATCTCATGGCGGCCGTCGGGATAATATTTTTCCGTCACCCCGCCGATGCCCGCCGCGCGATAGCGCTGCGCGAGTGGCCGCAGCCATTTGAGGTCATGGTTAATCGGGTCCTTGTCGCCCGCCATGATGTAGATGGGAAGGTCCTTGCGGATGCGCGCGAGTTGCGCCGGATCGACGATGCGCGCCGACGCGGCCGCCATCGTCGCCATCGAACTCGCGATGACGCCGAAGCCGCATAGCGGGTCCGCGATATACTTGTCGACCTCCGCGGCGTCGCGGCTTAGCCAATCGAACGGCGTGCGCGCCGGTTCGAAGGCGCCATTGATCGCCGTCAGGTCCGCGTCGCCCGAGGAATCCATCTGAAGCAAGTCCACTGCCGCCGAACCCGACAGCACCGCCGCCGTGATGAGGTCGCTATGCTCGAGGAGGTAACTCTGCGCGGCGAACGATCCCATGCTGTGTCCGAGCAGCACGAGCGGCAGGCCGGAGTCGCGCTCGCATGCGA
>DATGKG010000019.1:0-8398 GCA_035294805.1 Binataceae bacterium (SeqCode)
TGGCTACTCGTCAAACATCGCGACGCTTACGCGCGCGCGGGGGATATCACTCTCGAGGCGCCGCGCTCGGCGGTCAGCAATCGGACGCTAGCGGAAATCGCGCGCGATGAAGGCGGCGACGTGGCGCGGGCGGCGACCGGCGATCCCAGGTGAGCGATCGCATTCCGATTCGGCCCCATCCGATGCTGGCCATGCTGGTCAGCGAGCCATTTCACAAACCGGGATGGGTTTACGAAGAGAAATACGACGGCTATCGCATCCTCGCGTACAAGGAAGGCGCGAAGGTGACGATGCTCTCGCGCAACGGCAACGATCGGACTGCGACTTTCGCATCGGTGGCCAGAGCAGTCGCGGATCTTAGCGATCGCACCCTCCTCCTCGACGGCGAAGTGGTCGCGTTCGATCGCAAAGGCGTGTCGCGCTTCCAGTTGCTCCAGCGCGGCGACGTCGTCAATTCCTTCGCGGTTTTCGACTGCCTCTATCGCAACGGGCGCGACCTCCGGCGCGAGACGCTTTCGACGCGGCGGCGCGAGCTGGAAGATGCGCTCGGCAAAGCCTCGAAGGAAATTTTCCTGTCGAAGCGGCTCGCCGATGACGGACTGGAAGCATATCGCATCGCGAAGCGGCGCAACCTCGAAGGTCTGGTCGCAAAGGACGCCGCGTCACCGTATGAAGAACGTCGCAGCCGCTTCTGGCTCAAGGTCAAGGTTCATCAGGAGGAGGAATTCGTCATCGCCGGATTCACGGCTCCGCAAGGATCGCGCAAGCACATCGGTGCGCTGCTGCTCGGCGCATACGCGGGCGATGACCTCCATTTTGTAGGGAAAGTCGGCACCGGGTTTACCGAAGAGCGACTCTCGGATTTGTTCCGGAGGTTCAAACCACTGGTGCGCGCGACGCCACCTTTCATCGATCCTCCGCGCGCGAAGCAGGTCACATGGCTGACGCCCAAGCTGGTGGCGCAAATCGCCTTCGCTGAATGGACCGGCGACTGGAAGCTGCGTCAGCCGGTATTCCTCGGACTTCGCGACGACAAGAATCCGCGCGAATGCGTACTCCCGAAGGGCGGCGCGAAAAAGTGACGCCATTCACCCGTTGATATTACAGGACCGGCGCGGACTAACGAGGAGGACTAGGAAGACTTCTTCTTTGGCACCTTCGCTCCCGACTTGCGCGCCTCCGACAATCCGATCGCGATCGCCTGCTTGCGGCTCTTGACCTTCTTGCCGGAGCGGCCGGATTTCAGTGTGCCCTGCTTGCGTTCATGCATCGCGCGATGCACTTTCTTTTGCGCGGTGGATCCGTACTTCTTTTTCTTCGTGGTCTTTTTGCGTGGCATTGCCTTCCTCCTTTATGGGTGATCAATTAGGCTTCAGTACTACCTTGATGCAGCCGTCTTTCTTGTCTCGAAAGGTCTCGTACATTTTGGGCGCGTCCTCGAGCTTGACGGTATGCGTAATTACGCCGGATGGATCGATTTCTCCCTTCTCGATTTTTTCTAGCAGCGGCTTCATGTAGCGCTGCATATGAGTTTGTCCCGTTTTGAACGTGAGGCCCTTGTTCATCGCGGCGCCGAACGGAATCTTGTCGAGCACGCCGATGTATACTCCCGGTATGGAAACCGTACCGCCCTTGCGGCAGCACATGATCGTTTCGCGCAGGACGTGAGGGCGATCGGTGCCTACATAGGCCACTTGCTTAAACCTGTCGATCCAGGAATCAAGGCTGCCGCCAACGTGCGCTTCGGTTCCGACTGCATCGATACACCGATCCGGGCCGCGACCCTCAGTCATATCGTTAAGGTGATTGAAGACGCTGGTGTTCTCGAAGTTAATGGTTTCCGCTTTGCCGAAATCCTGCGCCATCTTAAGCCGCTCCGGCACGCGATCGATGGCGACCACGCGGCCGGCGCCCAACATCCACGCGCTTTTGATCGCGAACTGTCCGACAGGACCGCATCCCCAGACCGCGACCGTATCGCCTTTTTCGATGCCGCAGTTCTCAGCGCCCATGTAACCGGTTGGATAGATATCCGACAGAAAGAGAACCTGCTCGTCGCGCAACCCATCGGGAATTTTGAGCGGACCGACGTCGGCATACGGCACGCGCAGATACTGTGCCTGACCGCCCGAATATCCGCCCATCATGTGCGAGTAGCCGAAAAGTCCGGCGGGCGCGTGGCCCATTTCCTTTTCCGCGAGCTTCTTATTGGGATTGGTGCGATCGCAGGAAGAGAACAGGCCCTTGCGGCAGAAGAAGCACTCGCCGCATGAAATCGTGAACGGCACCACCACGCGATCGCCGACCTTGAGATTCTTCACTGCTTTGCCCACTTCCACCACTTCACCCATCGGCTCGTGACCTACGATGTCGCCGTCTTCCATAGTCGGAACGAGTCCACCGTAAAGGTGCAGATCCGAGCCGCAAATCGCGGTAGTCGTGATTTTCACGATTGCATCACGGGGATCCAGGATGGTCGGATCAGGTACACTGTCGACGCTTACTTTTTCTTTCCCATGCCAGCAAAGAGCTTTCACAAATTATCTCCTGAACAAAAAAATCGCTTGCACAGCCGATGGTGCATTGCGGTAAGCGAGACGACCTACGCTATCGCTCTCACCTCCTTATCAAGGGACTATTCACTTGTGACGAGATGCGATGGCGCATCATTCAGTGGATTGGCACCATCGTGACACGAAGATGACCGCGGCAGTGGAATCTTTCGATGTACTAATCATCGGCGCCGGAGCCGCCGGGCTGATGTGCGCGGTCGAAGCAGGCCGTCGAGGACGCCGCGTGCTGTTGTTGGATCACGGTGAGAAGCCCGGCGCGAAAATCCTCATCTCCGGCGGCGGACGATGCAACTTTACCAACCTCGAGGGCGATCGCCCGGAACGCTATCTCTCGGCGAATCCGCATTTTTGCAAATCGGCGCTCAGCCGCTACACGCCGCGCGATTTCATCACGATGGTCGAGCGCCATCGCATCGCCTATCGCGAGAAGACGCTGGGCCAGTTGTTCTGCGATGGCTCCGCGCGCGAGATCCTCGCGATGCTGCTCGAGGAATGCCGCGTCTCGCAGGTCGACTTGCGATCCGGTATTCGCGTGACGGATATCGCGCATGCGGACCGATTTCGCATCGCGACCGATCGCGGCGCGTTCGAAGCGCGCGCATTGGTGCTCGCAACCGGAGGCCTTTCGATTCCCAAAATCGGCGCGACCGGGTTCGCATATGATGTCGCGCGTCGGTTCGGTCTCGCGATCGTAGAACCGCGCGCGGGCCTGGTCGGCCTCAAGCTTGACGGAGAGGCACTCGCGATGTGCCGCGCGCTCACGGGCGTTTCTGTCGATGCGATCGTGTCATGCGGCCGCATCAGCTTCCGCGAGAATATCCTCTTCACGCATCGCGGCTTGTCCGGTCCCGCGATTCTTCAAATCTCGTCGTATTGGAAGAAGGGCGACGCGCTTCTTATCGACTTGGTGCCAACCGTCGACGCCGAGAGCTTCCTGCGCGATCGCAAACGCTCCCGTCCCAAGGCCGAGCTGAAGACCATCCTCGGCGAAATTCTCCCGAGCCGCCTCGCCGATGCGATGGCTATCGATGCCGGCCAAATGGCAAACTTGTCCGACCGCGCACTCCTCGCGACGGCAGAGCGGCTCCAGCGCTGGCGCGTTATGCCGCTGGCTTCGGAAGGATGGGCGAAGGCAGAGGTTACCGTGGGCGGCATCGATACCGACGCGCTGTCCTCCAAAACCATGGAGGCGCGCGCGGTCCCCGGACTGTATGTCATCGGCGAGGCGGTCGATGTCACCGGGTGGCTGGGCGGCTACAACTTCCAATGGGCATGGTCTAGCGGGTGGTGCGCGGGCCAGGCGACCTAATTCGGCGCGCTGTTTCATTTCCGCTCCCGACGCTAAGGAAATGTATCAGCGAAATGCCGGCAGCGTCGCAAACTCATACTGATCGTCCCAAAAAGCCACTTATTTCATAGCTTTCTGCGCGCATTTGCGATGGCACGCGCTGTGCTGAATGTCACGGCAGGGGAGCAAACAAGGAGCGCGCCAACAACGATGAACTCAGCCCCAAAAATGATCCGGCCTGGAACCAATGAGAGTTCTCTCGAGGTTGCCGATCTGTGCGAAGTGATGTTGTTCGCCGGCGCCCGGCGCCTCGGCTTCGAGGTCTCCGACGAAATGACCATCGAGGCACAAGAAAGAATTATGACTGCGGCTGCCACCCTGGCTCAGGGCATGGTCCATTACCTGACCGTCCAGGTTGGCATCGCGCGGGTTAGGGAGTTGATGGAAGCTCCGACTCGGAATGAGCCGGAACTCGGAAACTAGGCGCGTCGCCGTGGACGTCGATCTGATAAGTGTCTGAAGAGGGGCCAGATCGATCGGCACTGCGGGACGCGCCTTGTTTGGATTCTAGCTCCGCGTTAGACGGTACGGCGCAGCTTCTTGTATGATGCGGCGCCGGGATTCGGCGCGGAGCATGGACGAGAAGCATAGGCGAAATCTGCCGTATCGATTGATTTACGAACTGGGCAATGCATTTGCCGGCAGGCTCGAACTCGATGATCTGCTAGGCCTCGTTGTGCGCAAATGCCGCGAGGTCTTTGACGCGGAAGGAGTCTCCGTGTTGCTCCTCGACCATGAGCGCGAGGAATTCTACTTCCCCTATTTTTCCGATCTCGATCCCAACGTCGCCGCGCGCTTGATGGAGATTCGCTTCCACGCCTCCAAGGGCGTCGCCGGCGCAGTGCTGCGCAATGGCCGTTCGGTGCGTATCGATCGGGTCGAGCACGATCCCAATTTCTATTCGGAAATTGACAAATCCACCGGCTTTCAGACTCGCTCCATCGTGGCATCGCTGCTGACGGCCGCCGACAAACGCCTCGGCGTGATCGAAGTCGTCAATCCAATCCATCTGGAGACCTTTACGGACGATCATCTGGCGCTGCTGGAAGCGCTTGCGGAGAGCATTGCGCTGGCCATCCACAACGCGACTCGCGTGGGTATGCTGCGAAGTTCGGCGGAACAATTGCGTACCGAAGTGGGCGCCCTGCGGCGCGATCTCGCAAAACATGACGTGCTCCAGGAAGTTATCGGCACCAGCGCCGAAATGATGGAAGTGTTCCGCCTGATGAAAAGCGCCGCGGATGCATCTTCAATCGCGGTGCTCCTCGAAGGCGAGACCGGGACCGGCAAAGAGGTCACCGCGCGTGGAATTCATCGAATGAGCGCGCGCGCCGACAAACCGTTCCTCGCGGTCAATTGCGCGGCGCTCTCGGAGCATCTGCTCGAAAGCGAACTGTTCGGACATCGTCGCGGCGCGTTCACCGGCGCGACGCAGAATCAGCCCGGACTTTTTCGCGCGGCTAACGGCGGCGTGATCTTTCTCGATGAAATCGGCGAGATGCCGCTTTCGATGCAGCCCACGCTGCTTCGGGTGCTGCAGGACGGTGAGATCATGTCGGTTGGCGATACCCGCCCCGAGCGCGTCGACGTGCGCGTGTTCTCCGCGACCAATCGCGACTTGCGTAGTGCGGTAGCGGCGGGCACATTTCGCGCCGATTTGTACTATCGCCTCGCGGCATTTCCGATCCGGCTGCCGCCGCTGCGGATGCGCCGGCGCGATATCCCGCTGATTGCGGATCACTTTCTGGCGCAAACGAGCGTCCGTCATCATAAGGAGATTCACGAGTTCGATCCCGGCGTGCTCGAATTGTTCGATCGCTACGAATGGCCGGGAAACATCCGCGAGTTGCAGAACGAAATCGAGCGCGCCGTGGTGCTGACGCCGAGCGGGGAACCGATTACGGTCGAGCAGCTATCGGCGGAGATTCGCGGCGCCACCACGGCGGCCGCGGCTCCTGTCATGCGTGCGCCTGAAGTTGCCGATGGCGTGGCGAATCAGGTGATCCCCTTGCGCGAGGCGCGCTCCGGATGGGAAGCGCGCTTCATCGCAGAAGCGCTCGCACGCAACGGCGGCAACGTATCGCATTCGGCGGAAGCGCTGGGACTTTCGCGGATCCAGCTCCAGCGCAAGATGAAGGACTACGGTCTGCGCTGAGCTACCTTTCGAGTGCGGCCCCAATGTAGCGTCCGCACTACAAATTGTTGCTTGCGACAGATTTTCCGTCCTGGTCGATCGCACTCCTCGCGCACTTTTCCGCGCATACCGCCTGAGACAAAAAGCTTCCTTTTGCGACACTCAGATAAATAAGCCGACTTATTGGCATACTGCAACGCTAAAATATTGAGTGCACTTAGGGCGAGTTGAATCGCAATGAAAGAAGTCAAAACATACGTAAATGCAACAAATGCCACTTGATTGCTACATCGATTAGTTGCACAATCAAAAACACCGGCTATGAAACTAGTAGCAAATAAATACGTCAAGATTGCAAATGCTACAGCTTGTGCAGCAAGTCATGGCGGCATCGCCGGCTCGCTGATGGCCGGAAATGGTGCCCAGCCCGAGAATTGGAGGAGGGCTTAGCGATGGCAAGGGAACTGTTCCAGAAACGCAGCCGACGGGAAATTTGGGAAGATTTCCTCAATGACACCGCGCTCCTCGCCAGGCATCGCGTCACTGACGAGGAGATCGAGATCCTGAAAACCTTCGCGCCGTTCGGCACTCTCACCGGCAGCGAGGATATCATCTTCATCCTCGAGCGCGTTAGACGATCGCGCAGACGATGGTAAGCGAATCGTCGCGGTGCGAAATGGGCGCGGGAAACTTTCCGCGCCCATTTCATTTTTTTCGATCATCAACCGCCGGTCATGCTCGGAACCAACGCGATTAGACTCGCTTAGGCGCCTGACGTAGCCTGCAAGGGGCATCGGTCCGCCCGAAGAAACGATGGCCGATGGGTCTGTGAACGAGGGGGGAGTTCAGTGAGCGCGTTGCCGCGATTGCCTTTGCCGGGCGATTCTTTCCCGGCGTCAGTTTTCCATTCCTCGGTGAGATAGCGCGGGAGCGATGGACCTCCTGCAAAATCAGGTTCTGCTGCTCACCCAGCAAGCGAAGTTGGTCGTCGATTATGGGTTCATCGTCGGACTCATCGCGGTCATCGTCGCGTGCGGCTCGATGTACTTCAAAGAAAGGATGGCGCAGGAGCTGCGGCGTACCGGCGAGCGTCACGACCGAATCCAGCGTGGCTACTACGATCCGTCGCGCAAAGTCGTGGTGACGCGGCCCGAGGAAATCGACGACAAGCGATCGGGTAAGTCATCCGCGCCGCAGCCGCACCATCGATGGCGAAGCCGGGGTTAGGACGACAGGAGTTAGCGCCACACCTGATGTGCGATGTCGGCCACCAGCCGCAGCTTCGCCTCCTGCGTCGCGTCGGGAATCGGATTGCCGTCCCATACCGTGCCGAAACCGCATTGTGTCGACAGACCGAGCTGCTCGCGCGGGAAGTAGCGGCTCGCCCCCTCGATGCGCTTGACGATTTCCTCGCGCGGTTCGAGCTCAATGCGCTTGGTCGAGATGAGCCCGAGGATGACGCCTTTGTCGCGCGGGATATCGCGCAGCGGCTCGAACGATCCGGAGCGCCAGTCATCGTATTCGAGCAGGAAGCGCGAGAAGTTGCGCGCGCGGACGAAGACGCTCTTCGCGACCGCTTCGTAGCCGCCTTCGCCGACATAGTAGCCTTTGTTGTTGCCGCGGCAGAGATGCAGCGCGAAGTCGACGCCCGCGACATCGGCCACCGAATTGATGATGTCGATGCCTTCGGTGAGCAGTCGATCCGGATCCATCCCGCGCGCGGCGAAATCCTGCCGGCGCCGTTCCGGATCGCATAGCATCCCGAGTTCGGGCGCATCGAGTTGGATGTATTCGCATCCGAGCGCGGCGAGTTCGCGCGCTTCCTGCCGCATGATGTCGGCGGCGTCGCGAAACAGATCGAACGGATCGCGATAAGCGTCGCGCGAATACTCGGGCGACCATCGCAGCGTCATCATCAGCGGACTCGGCAGCGTGACCTTGAGCGGACGATGCGCGCGCCGGCGCGCGTAGGTAAATTCTTCATTGGTGAGCGAGCGCTGACGGCGGATCTTCTCCACCACCGCATACTGCACCTGGATATTGGTCTGCTCGGCCTGTTGATTCTTTTCGTGCGGCTTGCGCCATACGCGCGTGAATGCGGGAATTTCCTTGACCCCGGAGATCACATCGGTAAGCGGCGCGATGAAATGGGTGCGGCGCATCTCGCCGTCGGTGATGACCTCGACGCCGCACTTCTCCTGCAATGCGATCGCCTCGTCGACGGCGCGATCTTCCATCTCCTTGAACGCCGCTGTGGAGATTTTTCCTGCCGTCCAACTTGCGCGCGCTTCCTTCAGATACGTGGGCCGCAACATCGAGCCGATGACTTCCGCACGATAGAAC
>DATGKG010000020.1:0-2329 GCA_035294805.1 Binataceae bacterium (SeqCode)
TTCGCCTGAAAGCAGATGAACGCAGGCGCGAGAACCTCCTCGTCGGGTCGACTCGCATCGCGCAGTGCGGCACCAATCCGCGAGACCTCATCGCGCGAGACGAACCCGAAGCCGTAGACCGAGCCCTGCATCCAGTTTTCATTCTCAATCGGCGCGATCCACAAAATCGAAATGAGGATGAACGCCGCGCATCCGGCGAGCTGCAGCCAGGATGCCGTCCGGTATTGCTCGATCATCCAATTGACGCCGATTCCGCCGATGATCGCGATGAATGGAAGCGGTTCGAGGAAATTATGCCCCCATGAGGTGGGACTGAGGATGCCATAAAAGAGGTATTCGGCGGTGACCATCGCCAGCACCAGCGCGATTGCCGCGTTGATGCGCACCTCGCGTCTCACCGCGATACATCCGATGACGAATAGCGGAATCTGGATGTCGAGAATCGCCAGCGGATAGACAATCACAGATTGCCAATCGATGCGCCCCTTCATGAAATGGAAAAGGAATGTTTGGAAGAGGAATTCGCGACCGTATATCGCGTAGCAGAAGGCTGTCGCGAGAATCATCGCGCCCACGATGCTGATCGCCAATACGATCGCGTCGCGCCAACGCTTCCGGACGAACGCTATGAACGCCACTATCACGCCGACCGCGATGAATGCGGTTAGCTTGATGAGGCATGCGACGATGAGCGCGAGCGCTATCCATGCGATGCGCCGATACGACCCGCGATTTTCCCCGTCGTCCAATGCGAAAATCGCCGTGGCGAGTATCAGCGGCGCCACGAAACACTCGCGCTCATAGACATGGTACCGAAAGACAAGGGAACTGGTTGCGTATAGAATCGCCGCGCCGATCGCCGCTCGACGGGGGGCCATGCGCGCGGAGAGCTTGAAGGTGAGCACACTGGTGACGTAGATCGCCGTTTCGTTGAGGACTTCGATCGAGAAATGACTGGCGCCGAAAATCCGCAGATAGCCCGCGGTGACGTACTCCAGCAGCGGGAAGTGCGGATGCACGAAGTCGAGATACGGCCGCATCCCCACGCTCACCAGCCACGCAGCCTCGAGATAGAAATCGTCCTCGACCCAGACTTCCGGATAGAGCATCCGCACCAGGCGCGGGATCGCGAGAATAATCAGCAGCATCGCGCCGAGATCGGTGCGGGCGTTGGCGCCGTTAGCGGGAGCGTCTTTTGAAGAAGCCCGCGCCATCTAAACAGCCCTCTCGTAAAGAGCTATCTCGGGTCGAGGCGGCATCAATTCCAGCCAGCCTCAATCTGATCGATGCCGCGATCGTCGCGATGATTCTCACGCTCGCGCTGTTCATGATGGCGCGCGCCGGATTTCGCCGCGGCATGGAACTGATGCCCTGGCCCGACGGCCTCGAATACGCGGCCGTCGCGGTGAATCTCGATCGCGGGCTGGGTCCTGTGCTCCATTTTGGAGGCTATTCATATCCTTCGCGCTACACCGAAGGCTACCCGCTGCTTCTCGCGGCGGCGTATCCGATTCTCGGCCATCGCGTCGAACGGCTATGCCTTACGACGACGATGATGGGGCTCCTCGCAATCGCCGCTCTCTACTTGCTTACGTTCAGGATGTTCGGCCGCCCGAGTGCCGTCGCCGCATGCCTGCTGCTCGCGCTCTCGCCGGTGTTCATCACCTACTCGACGCTGGCCCTGAGCGACGTGCCCACTCTCACGCTGACGATCCTCGCGGCGATCGCATTTTACGCAGCCTTATCGTCGCGATTGCCGATCATAGCTGCCGCGTCGTGCGGTTTGATTGCCGGGTTCACCGTGATGATTCGTCCAACCAATGCGACAATACTGATCGGCCTCGTGGCCGCGATGTTTGCTGCGCGCGATTCGGATCGGCTGATCGATTGGCTTCGCGCGGCGATCGTATTCGGTATCGCATTCGCAATATTTCCCATCTGGCAGGCGTGGACGAACTATCGCTACCTCGGCGGGCCGATGCGCAGCGGCTACGTGTTCTGGGTGCCCGAGGTTTATGGTTCGATGGGCAAGACTTTCAGCGCGCGCTTTTTGTTCGGCGCGACGATGCCCGGAAATCCATACGGCAACGTGCTTTCATACCTGCTGACGCTGAGCGGTCTCGATGGGATGCTGGGCGATCCCGGCGATCCTCGCTACCTGATGTATCCGTTCGCGGCGGCAATTTTCGTGGCGATCGGAATTGTCTTCGCCTTGAAGTCGCAGGTGCGCGCGGTGCGCCGCGTGATGTGGTTCGGCCTGGCTTTTCTTGCCGCGCTGCTCGCGCTCTACCTGTTTTACTTCTTCACCGAGATAGCGTTCATCCTCCCC
>DATGKG010000021.1:0-2249 GCA_035294805.1 Binataceae bacterium (SeqCode)
GAGCGAGGTTCCGGTCGTCGAGGAGGGCACCGAGGGCGTGCGCATCATGACGGTGCATCGCGCGAAGGGGCTGGAGTTTCCCGTCGTCGTGCTCGCGGACCTGACCTGCCGCGAGACCCGCGAGCCATCACGTCATGCGAACCCAACAAAGAAACTTTGCGCGCAGCGGCTCGCCGGATACGCGCCGGTCGAGCTGCTCGTCAATTCGGAAGAAGAAGAGAAACGCGAACGCGCAGAGGCAGTTCGCGTGCTCTATGTCGCCGTGACCCGCGCGCGCGATCTGCTCGTGGTGCCGGGGGTCGGCGATGAGGAGCGCGAGGGCTGGCTGCAGGGACTGAGTCCCGCGATTTATCCCGATCCGAAAAAACGTCGCGGTCCCATCACGCGAACGCCGCCCGGAGTTCCGGAGTTCGGCGACGACAGCGTGCGGGTGCGGGTGAATGGCTATGGCGCGGCGGGCAAAGAGCGCTCGGTGATGCCGGGGATGCATCGGGCACGGGTGGGATCGCATCGCGTGGTGTGGTGGGATCCCGCGAAGCTCGAACTCGACGTGAGCGACACGATGGGCTTGCGCCAAATTCGATTGCTGGAAGCCGACGATAAGAAGGTGGTGTCGACCCGCAGCATCGAGCAATGGACGCGATGGCGCGATGCGCGCGCGAACCTGCTCACGGCGGGCGGGGCGGAAACTATTCGCGTCAACACGGCCACGGAACTCTCCATGGCGAAGCCCGCAGCGACCGACGGCATCGACATTGAGGTCATCGAGACAGTGCGCGATCCCGCGCGTCCACATGGTCCGCGCTTCGGCACGCTGGTCCATCTCGCGATGTTGCGTGTGGACTTCGCGGCAACCGACGACGCGATCCTCGCATCGGTGGCAGCATCGGGACGGATGCTCGGCGCCGAGGATGCGGAAGTCGCGGCGGCCGCGCGCGCGGTATCGCTGGCGCTGAAGTCGGCGCTCATGATGCGCGCGCGGAAGAGCAGCGACATCCGCCGCGAATGTCCGGTGCTGCTGAAACTCGATGATGGCGCGATCGTGGAAGGAATCGCGGACCTCGCATTCGCCGAAGGCGCGAACGGCAAGACGATATGGAATGTGGTCGATTTCAAAACCGACCTCGCGATCGGCGCGCGCCGCGAGGAATATCGCGCACAAATTTCGCTGTATGCCCGCGGCATCGCGAGCGCGAGCAATCTGCCGAGCCGCGGCATTCTCTTCTGGATCTGACCGCCTTTTCTGTCGCGACCGCAGCGAATAGCATAGCGCGTGCGCTGAATCGTCATCGCGCAGGAGTGGGTAGTCTCAGTTTGAACCATATAGCGAGAGCCGCGCCCGTGTGCACGCACAATTGGAAGCGAATCGGGCATCGAAGCCAGAATGAAGATTCGCCACCTCGCCGCACTCATGCTCATCACACTATTGCTAGTAGCGCTAGCGCTCTCGGCATTTTCTTCATCTCTCAAATGGGAGGCTGCCTTTACGCTGATTGCGCTTGTCTTTTGGGCCTGTCTGGAAGGATTGATCGCGAACTTCCCTCGACGGCGAAATTAGGCATCAAACTGAGACATTACCCAGGAGTAACTACATGGCCATCGACATCATCTATGGCGAGAACGTTTCCAAGGGCATCGACGCGGAAGCCAAGAACGGACTCTGGCTGAACGCCGGCGACTTCCAACGCGTCTCCGGTTTCGAGCGCAAGCCCGAGGGCTTCTGCAAGGGCGAGATATGCTATCCGGTGCCGCCCGCGCGCCAGACCGAATTCGAAAGCGGCGGCCGCTACAACCTCGCCGCGCTCGCCGGTCTCATCGGGCAGCCGGTCGTCGCCGACGAGGCGCATCGCGTGTGGTGCTTCGGCGAGGCATCGGAAAATCGCAAGCGCGCTCTGACCTCGCTCGATGCGCCGGACTTTTCGCTCCCCGACCTCGCGGGCAAGATGCATTCGTTGTCGGAACATCGCGGCAAGAAGGTGCTGCTCGTCTCATGGGCTTCGTGGTGAGGATGCCGCTTCGACCTGCCCGTGTGGCAGGCCCTCTACACCGAACTGGCGCCGAAGGGATTCGTTCCGATTGCGGTCGCATTCGATAGCGCCGGCAACGAGGCCGCGGAGCCGTGGATCAAGGCGGCGAATCCAACTTATCCATGCGTAATCGATCGCCGTCACATCGTCGCCGAGCTATTCGACATGGTGAATGTACCGAATGCGGTCTGGATCGACGAGCGTGGGAAGATCGTGCGCCCA
>DATGKG010000022.1:0-8784 GCA_035294805.1 Binataceae bacterium (SeqCode)
CTTCGCTGTCGATATAGACCAGATGCCGGGAATAGAGTTCCTCGCCAATCTTCTTGCGGTTGGGCACGGTCTCGACCACCCACACGCGCCGCATTTCCCATTCCGCCGGGCAAACGGTGCCGCCGCCGTCGTAAGGGCAAACGTTGCCGGGCACCACCGCGACGTGCATCGCGGCGAGCATCGGCCTCTCACCCAGGAACCGATAGGTATAGTTCTCGACCTTGGGGTTGTAGCCTTCCGCATCGTCGAAGCTGAACTGCAACGTTCCCGCCGCGTCGCCCATGATCGCTTCGTTGAGGCGGCGCATACGGCGCGTCTCCGGTGAGTAGGAATATGCATCATCGGCTCGATTCGGGTCGCCATAGCGATAGCGCAGCGCCCCGCCACCGCGCATGCTCTGCGGCGACAGCCACGGGAAGGCGCGCGCACGGAACATGATGTTGGATTGCTTGTACTCGGGATCGGTCGGCAGCGGCTCGACCTCGGTGCGCCCGACCGTGTTGTAGGCGCCATAGTGGCCGATCATCTGGTAGTCGATTTCCTTGTAGGGATTGCCGAGCGCCTCGTAGACCTCGACGCAACCGAAGTAGCGAGAGTCGAAGTCGTCGGTCCACATCGGACGGAACATGACGTTCCAAATCAGCTTCACGCCGGTGTCGGGATCGTTGGCATCGATCAACGGGAAGGGCTGGCCCGCGACATAGCCCTGCAATGAAAGGTGATTGGGCGCGAGGCGGACCTGCGCGGAGTATTTTTCCGTCGCTTCCCGATATGGGGGTGGCCAATCGATGCGTCCGGTCGGAATGATGTTCATCACCATGCCGTTCTTGGCGCGCCAGTAAACGCCGGGCGAAACCAGATCCTTAATCGACTCGACATTTGCCGGTGTGATCTTGGTGCCGGGCTTCAATTCGGCAGCGGAAGCCGTCAGCGCGAAAACTCCGATGACCAAGGTGCCCGCTGCGAAACCAAGCAGAGCACGGCGGAAGTCTTTACCAAGCATAAGCATCGCTCGCTTTCCCTCCCCACGATGTTAGACTGACTTAACGCACATCTGTGTCGCACTTATGGCTTCTATAAGCTGGGTTGTCAACAGATTTAACCTTGTACCTCCAAATTCGACCTCTGGAGCCTCGCTGTGACGGCGACGCTTTTCGTCGACGCCGTCAGATCGAGTATTCTTTCCTACGCGTCCCCACTCTGATTGAATCGGAACTCCGCTGCGGCGCGATAGGAACATTCACGATGTTGCGATTTCTCACTGCTGGCGAATCGCACGGTCCCGAATTGGTGGCCGTGGTGGAAGGCGTTCCTGCCGGCTTCGATATCGATATTGCGAAGATTAATGCCGACCTCGCGCGAAGGCAGAAGGGCTACGGGCGAGGCGGCCGGATGCTTATCGAGAAGGATGAAGTGCGGCCGGTCTCGGGCATTCGCTTCGGACGTAGCATCGGCAGTCCCATCACCTTCATCATCGAGAATCGCGATTACAAGAATTGGCAGAAGCGAATGTCGGTCGACCCCAACGACCGCGGCGAGGCGACCGTTGTAACGCGCCCGCGCCCTGGCCATGCGGACCTTGCAGGCGTGCTCAAGTACAACCTTGAGGACATTCGCGACGTGCTTGAACGCGCCTCGGCGCGTGAGACCACCGCGCGCGTCGCGATCGGCGCGCTGACGAAGGAACTCCTCGCCCCGTTCGGCATCACGATTCTTGGTTACTGCGTCAGTATCGGCACCACCGAAGCGAAGACTCCCGACAATCTTTCGATCGAGGAGCTGGCAAGCATCACCGAAAAATCCGATGTGCGGATGGCCGATGCGGAGGCCGAGCGCGCCGTCATCACGGAAATCGACGCGTGCAAGAAAACCGGCGATACGCTGGGCGGCGTCGTCGAGGTGATCGCGGCCGGACTTCCGGTCGGCCTCGGCAGCCATGTGCAATGGGATCGCAAACTCGACGGACGCCTCGCGCACGCGTTGCTGAGCCTGCAGGCGGCGAAGGGCGTAGAGGTCGGATGGGGTTTCAAGGCGGCGCGCGTGCGCGGCTCCGAGCTGCATGACGAGATCGGCTACGATCGCGAAGAGAGCCGCTTCACGCGGCTATCGAACAATTCGGGTGGCACTGAGGGCGGGATGTCGACGGGCGAGCCGCTGCGCGTGCGCGTCGCGTTCAAGCCGCTGTCCACGCTGATGCGGCCGCTGCGTTCGGTCGATATCAAGAGCAAGGCCGAAGCAGTAGGCGCCATCGAGCGCTCCGATGTATGCGCGATACCGGCTGCGGCGGTGATTGCGGAAACCGTGGTCGCGTTTGAAGTGGCAAACTGCTTCTTCGAAAAATTCGGCGGCGATTCGATGGCCGAGATCATGCGCAACTATCGCGGCTACCTGGACCAGGTCCGCAACTACTGATCGTCATGGCGCCCTGTCTCATCCTGACCGGGTTCATGGGAACCGGCAAAAGTTCCATCGCGCCGATCCTCGCGCGGAAGTTGGCGTGGACCTATATCGATAGCGATGAAGTGCTGGTGGCGCGTGCGGGAAAACCAATCGCCGCGATTTTCGAAAGCGAAGGTGAAGCGCACTTTCGCAGCCTCGAGCGCGAGGTCATCGCGCACATTTCGCACAATCGGCCGCTCTGCCCACTGTCCGGCCGCGCGCTGCCCGCGGTCATCGCGACCGGCGGCGGCGTCCTGATGGATGAGGCGAACTATCAGGCATTGAATCACGCGGGCGTGATCATTTGCCTGAGCGCGCGGCCGGAGGTGATCGCGCGGCGCGTCGAACGCACCAAGGCGCGGCGGCCCAAGCTGCTCGAAGGTGGCAAGCCCTTGCGCGAGCGAATCGCGGAACTGCTCGCGCAGCGCAAAGTCGCCTACTCACGTGCCGAGGCCGTCGTCGACACGTCCGACCTAAGCGTCGAACGCGCGGCGGAAAGAGTGCTTGCGGCTTTTATCGAGCATGGAGCGCGGCGATGCGCACCTTCCGCGTAGAACTCGGGCGCGATGCGCATCCGGTGCACGTCGGGAGCGGCATTCTCGATCGCGTAGGTCAACTCGCGCGCGATGCCGGCCTCAAGCTCGGCCGCGCGGCGCTCATCACCGATTCGAATGTCGCGAAGATTTACGGCGCGCGTGTCGCCGCATCGCTCAACGCGGCCGGCTTTGATGCCATCACGATCGAAATTCCTGCCGGTGAGGCGAGCAAGTCGCTCGAGATGCTCGCGACGCTCTACGATCGCATGACGGATGCGGAGTTGGATCGACAGAGCGTAGTGTTCGCGCTCGGAGGGGGAGTGACCGGCGACCTCGCGGCATTCGCGGCGGCGACGTATCTGCGAGGAATTCCCGTCGTGCAAATTCCCACCACCGTCGTAGCGCAGGTCGATTCCGCGCTCGGCGGCAAGAGCGGCGTGAATCATCGGCGCGCGAAGAATCTAATCGGCGCGTTTTATCAGCCGCGCATGATCCTTGCCGACGTCGAGTCGCTCAAGACGCTGCCGGAGCGCGAGTTTCGCGAGGGCCTCGCCGAGGTCATCAAGTACGGCGCCATAATGGATGCGCCAATGGTTGCCGACTTGGAGCGCGACTTGGACGCGATCCTGCGACGCGAGATGAGCGTCCTCGAATGGATGGTCGAGCGATCACTGCGTCATAAGGCCTACGTCGTGGAGAACGATGAGCACGAGAGCGGCCTGCGGAAGATCCTCAATTTTGGGCACACAATCGGCCACGCGATCGAGGCGTCATCGGGGTACGGCAACTACTTGCATGGCGAGGCGGTCGCTATCGGCATGGTGTCGGCATGTGCGATATCGCGCAAGTTTGCTGGGCTCGCTGAAGACGACAGCCGACGCCTCTGCGAATTGATTCGCAACGCAGGGCTGCCAATCGCGTTACCTTCACAATGGCGCAGCGACGACTTCATCCAGGCACTGCGACTGGATAAGAAGCGGGTCGACCGCGACGTTGAATTCATCGTCATCGACGGCATTGGTCACGCGATGCCCCGCAAGCTGTCCTTCGACGACCTTCTTTCCGAGATTTTCTAGCGCAACTTTCCTCACCTTCGGACCGTCTTGATGAATATCTGGCAATGCTAGTCCGTCGTCTAAGATAACGTAGCTTCCTTTTGTGACGCTTATGATATCCGAGAAAGCCCATTCATGGCCTAAACGACGAGCCAGCAACACAATGATTCCTGACCAAAGGGTCATTAGCATTGCACACCGAAGATATTTCGTAGTGAGCTAAGGAATGTGAATGAACATTAGGACTAGCGCTCGTTGTCCGAAGGGTATACAAATTATGTGGGGGCGTCATGCGACGTTAGGTCGTCGCTCCGACGCAATTTTCACGAGGCGGGGGGATGAGGTGACCTATGGACCGTATTGAAACCGTCAAAACCCGGGTTCTCACCGTTCAGGAAGTCTCCCGGTATCTCCGAGTGCATCCGTCGACTATTTATAGGATGCTGAAGAAGAACCAGCTACCTGCCTTCCGCGTAGGCAGCGACTGGCGCTTCACTGTCGAGGCAATCGACAAATGGCGCGAGGAGGCCGAGCAAGGCGCACTAGGACGTGCCGAGCAGGAAGTGGCCGAGTCGTCCCTTCCGTCCGAGCATCACGCCGAAAGATAGCCGTCTTGCGTAATTCCGCGGGACGGAGAGAATTGGCGGGCCGATCGCCATGCTTCTCTTCGCCTCGCGCGAATTTGGCTCGGATTCCTAGCCCTGGAAGTATCGCCGGGGATTTTCGATCAGCATCGCGCTGATCTTTTCCTCGGATACCCCGGCCTTTTTGAGCGCTGGCACGACGTTCTGGAACACATGCGACGGCTTCCAGTTCTCGACTAGGCGCGCCAGTTGCGGCGTGATTTCGAGGCCGCGTCCGAGCCAGCATGCGACGCTATCGTGCGAGAGCACAATCTGCCTCTCAAAGCCGATTCCGCACAGCCCGATCAGCGACGCCAAGCGCAGGCGGTCCGGTTGCGCGAAATCGAGCCCGAAGCGGTCGAAGCCGAGCAGGCATCCTTTGTCGAGCATGTCGGTGTGATACCTCAGGTCTGCCGACCCGCAGCTATGCCCGATGATCACCTTGCCGAGGTCGACGCCCTCGGACGCGAAAATCGCGAGCTGCTCGCGTCCCATCGTGCCTTCTTCGGTATGCGTCGTGATCGGCGCTCCGGTGCGCTTCGAGGCGCGCGCCGCCGCGCGGAGCGTGTTTTCCTCGTAAGGCGTGATCTGCCCTTTGCCCGTCGCGCATTTGATGATTCCGGCCTTGATGCCGGTATCGCCGATGCCTTTACTTATCTCGGTCACGTAAACTTCGGTGATTTCTTCGACCGAGCGCTGTTTGAAATACGGCGTGTTGCCGAGGTCTTCCTTGTACAGGCCAGTGGCGCAAACGATGTTGACGCCGGAGGCCGAGCCGACTTCCGCCATAAAGGTGACATCGCGCCCGATATCCATCGGACACGGATCGATCATCGATTGGAGGCCCAAGTCCTTCAGTGGCTTGAGCGTTTCGACGCAATTCTTGAGCGCGCTCTTGCGATCGAACTTGGGCACCGAGCAATCGAGCTCCCATCCTGCCCATCCGATCAGCAGATGTTCATGCATAAGGGTGGTGCCGAGCTTTTCCGGCGCGATAGTTCCGGTCACGGTAT
Organism: Binataceae bacterium (SeqCode); assembly: GCA_035294805.1. Classification (GTDB taxonomy): domain Bacteria; phylum Desulfobacterota; class Binatia; order Binatales; family Binataceae; genus DATGKG01. The sequence continues at coordinate 5,667 of DATGKG010000022.1, forward strand.
TGATTTGTTTCATCGGCCGACTCCTTCGAGGCGATCTTGAACGAACCTAATTCTGAAAGATGGTCCGCGTCAAACAGTCTCTTTCTTGCTCAGGAAGTTCGCCAGGATTACCAGTGCGACGCCTACGCTGATCGCGCTGTCCGCCACATTGAAGATGGGATAGCTCGCGTCATAGTAGTGCACCCGGATGAAGTCGATCACGCGGCCATCGCGAAGTCCGCGATCGATCAGATTGCCCGCCGCGCCCGCGAGGATCAGCGCCAGCGCGAATGATGTAAGCGTAATTTCTTCCGTTCGCGCCAGCAGCACCACCAGCACCACGCACGCGATAATCGATAGGGCGCATAGCATCAACGAGCGCACGGCCGGCGGCAGATTAACGAACATACTGAACGCGGCGCCGGGATTCCGCGTGTAGGTGATATCGAACCAGTTCGGTATCACGGGGATGCTCTCATAGAGCACCATGTGGTTGCTGACGTACATCTTCGAGAGCTGGTCGATAATGACCAGCGGAAGCGCGATGAGCCCGACCAGAATTCCGAATGGACGCCATTTGCGCGGCGGCCTGCCACCGACGTCGATCATCGACGGTTCGGGAAATGCGCTCACGCCGTCGCGCCGACGACCGCACGGCATCGGGGGTCGAGTTCCGAACCGGAGTCGTCATCGAAGTACATCCAGCATCGCGGGCACTTCTTCCCGCCCGCGCGTTCGCCAATCAGCAGCACCGGCGCGCGCGATCCTTCATGGACGTACTCGCCCTCCGATTTGAGATCGTCATCGTTTTCATGTTGCCAGCGCGGCGCCGCTTCTTCATCGCTCATGACGTTCACTTTCGAAACGACGAACAATTCTTTCAGGAGGTCGGCATCCTTCGTGACGAATGGAGCGCCAGCGCCATTCGAATCGCCTCCGTCGGGGAGTTGACCCCAGTTGATGCGCACCGACGCCTCCAGCGGCGCGCCGATGGTTCCCGCCTGGCGCATCGTCTCGAGCAGCTTCATCGCCTCGCTGCGAACGTCGAGCAAGCGCTCCCATCGCGCGAGGAGTTGCTCGTCGGCCCACTCGGGATGCGGCGGCGCGAGCGTCAGCAGATGCACGCTGGCGAGTTTTTCGCCCGGCATGTGCGCGTAAACTTCATCGGCGGTAAACGGAATCAGCACCGCGATGATGCGCACCAACGCGTCGAGGACATTATATAGCGCGGTCTGCGCCGAGCGGCGCTCCCGCGAATTCGCGCCCGAGCAGTAAAGTCGATCGCGCGCGACGTCGATGAAGAGGGAGCTCAGATCGATGACGGCGAAGTTCAGCACCGAATGATAGACGGCCTGGAAATCGAACTCCTCGTATGCCTTGCGCACCTCGGCCTTGAGTTCTTCGGTGCGCGCGAGCATGAAGCGATCGAACTCCAGCATCTGAGCGTGCGGAACCGAGTCGCGCGCCGGATCGAAATCCGCGATGTTGCCGAGCACGAAGCGACACGTGTTGCGAATCTTGCGATACGATTCCGAGACCGCATCGTAGATCGTCTTGCCGAGATTCATGTCGGAGGAATACACCAGCGACGCATACACGAGCCGGATGACATCGGCGCCGAGCCGATTCACCGCATCCTGCGCGTCCTCGGTATTGCCGAGCGATTTCGACATCTTGCGGCCCTGGTCGTCGAGCGTCAGGCCGTGGCTGATGACGTTGCGAAACGGCGCGCCTTCGCGCGTAGCCACCGCGCACACCAGCGACGAGCTGAACCATCCGCGCGCCTGCTCGACGGCTTCGAGGTACGCATCGGCCGGCCATCGCAGGTCCGGCCGCATGCCGAGCACGGCGGCTTGCGAGCTGCCGGAATCGAACCACACATCGAGGATGTCATCGGTCTTCGCGAACGAATCGTTGCCGCACTTCGGGCATTTCGCATTCGGCGCCTTGAAGTCGCTCGCGGGCCGGATGTACCACGCGTCGGTGCCCTCGCGCGCGAAAATTTCTTCGGTGAGTTTCATCGAGGCTAGGTCGAGCATCACGTTCGCGCACGTCTCGCACTTCAAGGCGGGAATCGGCACGCCCCACGCGCGTTGGCGCGAGATACACCAGTCCGGCCGCGTCTCGGTCATGTTGCGAATGCGATCGCGCGACCACGGCGGGAACCAATTCGCGCCATCGATTTCCGCGATCATCTTTTCGCGCAGTCCCTGATGGTCGATGTTGACGAACCACTGCTCGGTCGCGAGAAAAATCAGCGGATTGTGGCATCGCCAGCAATGCGGATAGCTGTGCGCATACGTCTCGCTGTGAAGGAGCGCGCCGACTTTCTTGAGATGCTCGACGATCGCCGGATTTGCCTTGAAGACATTCTGTCCGCGCCAGTCGCCCTCGGTGAAAACGCCCGCGCCGTCGACCGGCGTCATCGGCTGGAGGCCATACTTATTGCCGACCACGAAGTCTTCGTAGCCGTGGCCGGGGGCGGTATGCACCAGGCCGGTTCCCGTATCGGCAGTGACGTGCGGCCCGTACATCAGCTTGCCGTCGCGATTCAGGAAGGGATGGCGAAAGATATCCTTTCCGTCGAGGGCCTTCAGCGCCTCGCGCGAAAGCGGAATCCGTTTGCCGAGCGGGATACCGGTTTCATTTATCACCGACTCAGCGAGCTTGTCCGCCACGATGTAGTAATTGTCGCCAGACTTTAGCGCGACGTAGTCGAAAGTCTCGTTGAGTGAGATGCCGAGATTGGCCGGCAGCGTCCACGGGGTCGTCGTCCAGATGACCGCGAACAATTTGTGCGCCTTGAGCGCGGCAGCGAGTTCCGCGCGGTCACCATCTTCGAATGCGAGCTTCCCCGCATCGCCGGCATTCGCATTCAACGCGAACGCGACATAGATCGACGGCGACTTGTGTTCCTCGTACTCGACCTCGGCCTCGGCCAGCGCGGTGCGGCAATCGAAACACCAATGCACCGGGCGCAAGCCGCGATAGACGTAGCCGAACTCGACAAGCTTGCGCAGCACCCCGATTTCAGCGGCCTCGTACTCATTCGCCATCGTGAGATACGGATTGAACCAGTCGCCGATGCATCCGAGGCGGCGAAAATCGGTCCGCTGGAGATCAATCCACTTCTCGGCTT
>DATGKG010000023.1:0-4596 GCA_035294805.1 Binataceae bacterium (SeqCode)
GGGAGCGACGCCGACCACGAGTGCGACGGCGACAGCGACTCCAACTCAAATCTCGACAGCAGCCCCGACTATCACCGTAACATCGATTGCGACACCAACCGCGACTGCAACGCCAACCACAACGGCGACTGCGATGCCGACCGAGACCCTGACCGCGACAATGACCGCAACACCGATTGCAACTCCGGTAAATACCCGATTGTTAGCCGCGCCGCTGAGGCTTAATTTCCGCAATGTGGTTGTCGCTGACGCGGGTGCAGTGAGCGCGCCATTAACCATCAGGCTGGTCAGCCGCGGGAAGACCCCCGTGATGTTCGCTCAAAACAGTCCGACCATGGCAGGCGCCAATCCAACCGATTTTCAAATCGCACCCGGAAGTAGCACGTGTAGTGGAAGCGTTTTGAATTGCTCGATCGAAATAACCTTTCAACCGACGGCCCTCGGCTCGCGTACTGCGGTGCTGAGGTTTGATGACGATGCGAGCAATAGCCCTCAGATGGTTACACTCAGCGGAAATGGTAGTCCGGTGAAGCTAATCATGCCCAAAGCCGTAGCTTTCGGCAGGGTCCCGGCCGGAAGCGCGATTTCGAAAGACATTGCTCTGACAAATAATAGTGACGTGTCCGTGACGGTCACTAATATAGCTTCATCGAATCCGGAGAATTTTCCGATTGAACAAAACGAATGCGCGACCATTGCGCCGCACGGCTCTTGTCAACTATCGCTCGGGTTCCATCCCGCGATGATTGGTCCTATTCCACCAGCCAAACTTGAAATTACCGACGATGCTGCGCATAGCCCCCAGATTGTGCGCCTGGTCGGGACTGGAAGCCATTGAGCTCGTAGGTCGGCGTTCGTTGCCAGGAGAGAGGCCGGCGCGGTTCTCACCATGGCTTCGGATGTGAGAAAAGTTTGGTTCCGGGATCATCCCTCTTGCAGCGTTCTTGTCCCATATTTTTCGATGGGAGAAGGCGTCTGGCGCGACAGTCGTTCTCTAATTTTTGCGACCAATCGTGCCCGACGGATGAGGGTGCCGCGAGCGCCGTAATCTCGGCTCATCTCGATGGCAGAAAGACCACCGCCATCAGCGCTGGAATGGAGCATCCATCGCTAATTGAACGACCGCGTGTCCATCCAGCTCGAGGCTTTTGATCTTCGCGAATCCGATTCCTTCGAGGAATGCGACGAAGCCGGCGTCAGCTTCGAATTCCATCATCCAGGTGCGACGCGCGCCCAGTTCGAGCAGGCGTTCGCGAAGTTCGCCGAACAACATCGCGCCGAGAGTCGCGCGCGCCGATGGCTCGACGACCACAAACAGCCGATACCATCCCTGCGGAGCCGCGTTCCGGCGCTCAATGCATGCATAGCCAACGATGCGTTCGCCGTCGGTTGCCACGAAATGCCGCTGGACGCCATCGGATACCGCAAACGATCGCCGATTCTCCATCCACTCGCGCTGGTCGGGCGGCTGCGGGACTCCCGCGAGCGATCGCTGCGCAAGCTCGAGGATCGCCGGCCAATCATCCTCACGCGGCACACGCAAATTTACTTCTTCCATTATTTTCTGGTTCCCCTTCCACTTTAGGGGAAGGGGCTAGGGGTTAGGTCTCTGAGGCTCCGTGCGATTTCCGCGAGGTCTGCCAGCGTGCGCGGTTCGCGGCCGAGGTCCCGCGCGCTCAAGATTGCTGTTTTTGCAGAGAGCCCGGTGCGCAAGTCCTTCAGCGCGTGCGTCTCGCGATGCTTCAATGCCGCGAAGTCCTTCAGATTGCGCGCGAGCTTGCGCTTGAGCGCGGGCGAGATTTTTGCGCGCGCGATGTCGGCGGCCTTCGGCATCGGCGGCATCATTCGATTGACTACCACCGCATCCACTTGCAATCCCGCAGCGTCGAGCGAGGCCGCGAACTCGCGCGCCTGTGCGATGCGCGCCGTCTCCGCTGTCGTCACGATGACGATGATGGTCTCGTTCGAGCGCAACAGCCCGCCCGCCAATTGCGCGCGATGCGCGAAGCCCGCGTACATGCCCGCGAAGCTCTCGACAAATCCCTGCACGTCGCCGAGCAGGTGTAGCCCGGTCGCGCGATCGAATGCGCTCAGCACGGTGCGCGCCGCGAAATCGACCACCTTGAGCCCGCGCAGCAGGCTCCCGCCCGAGCGGCCGAGCAACGTAATCGCGCGCGAGTTGAGCAGCTCGAGCAAGCGTCGCGGCGCATCGAGGAAATCGATCGCCTCGCTCGCCGGCGGCGTGTCGAGCACGATCAGATCGGCATCGGGCGCGAAATGAAGTTCGAGTAGCTTCTCCATCGCCATATAGTCGCCGACGCCCGACAGCGCATCGGAGAGGTTGCGGTAGATGCGATTTTGCAGGATGGTCGCGCGCGCCTGCTCCGATGGCGCGTAGCGTGCCACCAACGCATCGAAAGTGCCCTTGGGATCGAGTTTGAGCGCGCGCAACCGCGGGCGGCGTCCGTTTCCATCGAGGATGCCGTCGAGCGGGACGCGCTGCGGCTCGGCGGACGACGCATCGAGGCCCAGCGCGTCGAGCAGGCGCGGCGCAGGATCGACGGTCATCACGTCGACCGAGCGGCCTTCGATTGCGCCAAATAGCGCGAGCGCTGCGCTGATGGTCGTCTTGCCGACGCCACCGGGCCCGAGGCAGATGATCAGGCGACGATCCTTCAACTCGAGCGGCGTCTTCATCGATGCGCCATCGCCTTGCCGATTTTCTCGGCGAGCTGATGAGCGGCAGCCTTCCCCAATTCCGGCAGAAACAGCGTCGGCAATTCGATCACGTGCAGGCCGGCGGCCTTGAGCTGCTCGCGCGCGCGCATCGTGTATTCGGCGATCGCGTTGCGCCGCAGCGCCAGATGCGCATGCTCTTTGAGCGGCGTCAGCGCGGCGAGATCGGCCGCATCGAAGAGCGCTTTCGAGGTCGCGTTGAGAATCGCGATGATCCATTTGATGCCGAGCCGATGCTTCAGAATCTGCGCGGTTTCCAACGCCTCGCGCAGCGCCATCTCTTCGGGACTCACGGTGATCGCGACACCGAAGCGCGCCGGGTCGATGAGAAAAGAATGCACGCCGGAGGCGAGGCGATTGAGCGTGCCGTTCGGCGCGAGACGTTTCACACCTTCCGCGACGGAAAGAAATTCCAGCGCGCTGCCCGATGCGGGTCCGTCGACGACCACCTGCCGATCTTTCAGCGCGGCATCGCCGGCCATAATGCGCAATCGATCCAGCATCAGAAAAGCTTCCAGTCCGGGCAGCGCCGCGGTCACGTAGCCGAAGGTTCTGCTCTGCAGCATCCGGCGCGAGAGTGCCTTCACCGGCACGATGCGCTCGATGAAGGCCTCCAGCTCGGCGTGCGGGCTCAGCGCGACACCTTCCAGATGACCCGCCAATTTGTAGGGTTTTTCGCCATCGTCGCCGTGGTGCGGGCTGAGCAGGCGCAGCGCCGAGCGTCTGCGATCGAGGTCGGCCAGCGTGGTCGGACGTTCTTTCGACAGCGCCAACGCCATCGCCGCCGCCACCGTGCTCTTGCCGGTCCCGCCCTTGCCGGTGACGAAAATTAGCCTCGGTAGAGTCACGTGCTAGAATCTAGGCGCGACTCGCAACACAGTAAACATGAGCGAACCGGATCAAAAAACGCATCAAAAAACTATCCGCTTCGCGATCGAGCCCGCGAAGATCGCTCTGTTCAAGGCGATCGTCGAATCCTATGACAACCTCGCGACGCTGCGCACCGACGATCCGAAGCAGCATCATCTGAAGCTGTATTTCTCCGATGAAATGGAAGCCGAGGTGCGCGCGCTGCTCGACTCATTGCGCGAGCGCTTTTCGATTCGCGAAATTACTTAGGCGGGTCGATAGCGATGACGTAGTCGCGGCCTTCCCAATGGTCCGGATCGCGCCATCGAAAGGTAAACCGGATCGGCCCAGGTCCGTCCGGCGCGACATCGATATCGACATAGGTGAAACCCAGCGGCGTCATCGTCGAAGCCGTATCGATCGCCGTATGCCATTCATCGCGAGTCCAATGCAGCACGAACGGATCCTTCTGCTGGATGCGCAGCATGCTGCCGGCGCGGACCGATTTCGGTTGGCGATTACTCTTCCATAGCTCGATACGCCGCGGCTTTTTTCCTTCGAGGTAGCGCGCGGCGACCGCCGGAATGAAATCGAACACCTTGCCGTCGGCGGCCGAGCGCAACAGCTTGATGTACTCCGCGTGCGCCCACATCAGCGGCATCGCGGAACCGGTTTGACGCCCATAGTAGAGGAGCTCCGACGGAATATCCGGCTGATCCCAGATTTGCTCCGGCAACAGGCCGGTGGGATTCGCGAAGCCTTCCATCGCGCGGATATAGACCTGCACGTCGCGGCCCGCCGCAAGTTCATAGTGCCCGCGCTCGCCGGTGAGCAGCGGCCACGGACGCCCGCGCCCGTAGGTGGTAAACGCGCCGCCGTCGTCCTGCTGCCCGTAGCCATCGTATGAGTAGCGGCGAAAGCACGGCCCCTGCGGAAAATCATGTCGCAGGGCGGCATCGACGACGCCCACCGACGCCTCGATCAGCGGATCGTTTGCTTTACGAATTCCGT